>NZ_NEGM01000013.1:0-46912 GCF_002135275.1 Acinetobacter sp. ANC 4973 | reverse complement strand
CACTGAAAAGTGCATAAATAAGACCCAAGCAAGTATCCATAAACAGTTGTGCTGGCGACAATAGCAAGAGTGAACCACCTGATCCCTTCCCGAACTCAGAAGTGAAACCTCTTCGCGCTGATGGTAGTGTGGGGTTACCCATGTGAGAGTAAGTCATCGCCAGCTCATTATTCCTAAAAACACCCCCAACCTAAACGTTGGGGGTGTTTTTTTATGTGTGAAATAAAAGTTAAATATTAGGAATGATGAAAAATACTCAAGAGCTCAAGCACCTTTATTATGAAGCTTCTTGCTGTATTAAATTACTGCTATTCTTTAGCATGTATAATAATTGCCCTAAAAGAATGTCTTTCTCTGCTAAAGCAATAATAATCATAGGATGATTCGCAGAAGGAACAGAGGTTAAGATCGCCTTGCCATTTTCTGCATCTAGAGTGATCGATTGGCAACCATTTAAGTGGATTTCCTGCATAAAAGCGGAAACCATCGCAAGAATTGAGTGCTTTTTTGAGCATAACCATAAGGCTGATGCTCATGGGATTTAAATCCACTTTCATCGAGATCAATGATGGGATGTATGATCTTTAAAAGATCAAGAGAATCACTAAATGTCTTAATGCATCGCCTATAGAAAATTGACCATAAGAAAAATGCTGAGCACGCTAATTTTGCTATGAGTAATATTGTTACGCAAGGCGATACTTTTCGACATCATCTTGTAAGGCTTGATCATCAATTTTGGAAGGCCTACGTGGGCGGATTCATTTAATCTTAATTTACTTTTTCCAACTTAAAATCGTGTTTTTATCAATTTCAAATTGTGAAGCGACCACTCGGATGGAATAACCTTTCTCAAGCTTAGCTCATACTTTCTTTCTAAAGTATTCTGAATAACTCATAAAAATAGTACTTTATGTTTTTAATAGTTTGCTTATAGCTAAAATGGCTAATTAACCAGATGCTTATGAGCAGTAAACGCTAGCCTGAAGAACTCAAAATTGAAGCAGACAAGCAAGTCATTGAGAACGATTATCGTGTGCCTGATGTGGTTAGGTTATCTAAGCCTAGAGCTTATGGCTGCTCTCCATCGTTGCTGTAAATACTCTAGATCGATCGTTTATTTAGCTTAATCTTAATTACTGTGGACAAGGCATTGCATCACTTATATCCGTATTCATGAAGGTAATGACCATATTTGGGTATTGTAGTGGGTTTGGTACTAGATGCTTGATTGATGCTTTTATCTGGCGAAGAAATCCAAAGCACAGAATATTGATTCATTCTGACCAAGGCGGTCAGTACACTCGTTATGAATGACAGACTTTTTTGAACATCATAATATCGTAAGCAGTATGAGCATCGTATGCTGCTCATAGCATGATAATGTTAAGGGCTTTTTCAGTTGTTAAAATGAGAGAGACTTAAGACGAAAATTTATGTATTAAGCTTGGAAGCTAAGGCTAATATAGTGAAATATTTTATAACTTGAGATTTAGACCTAGTTTCAATGCTCAACATTTTCGATTAGCTTATGAGAGAGTGCATTAAAAAATGTTTGATCGTGTCTAGAATCTTAATGCTTACTCACTGTTTATTTGCAGATGAATTTTTTATTTTCCAATGATATTTATAACCTGCATGAAAAAAGCCCCGACATCCTGTCGAGGCTTTTTCGTATTCGTTTAAAGGTATCACTTTTGTTCTACCTCAGCATTCTGCTGTTTTGTACTTTTATCATTTTTGTTTTTTAGAAACATCCTGTTTCTGTATAAGTTAAATATAGTGAAAATCACGCTGCTTGAATAGCAGTCATTTTCCATATTTTATGTAAGCTTAGGCTTACAATAAGGCTAGAAATGTAGGTCTATGCCCAAATAAGGACCTTTAAATTTTAATTTGGCTTCTTGGTTAGAACCTTCTTCAAGTTGAATATCTAAAATGCGATAACCTACTTTAGCGCCGACATCCACAAGTAGAGTGTCTATAAAATTATATTTGAGTTCAGCCTGTGCATCGGTAATTTTATCATGATCTAATGAAGAAAAACTGACTTCAGCTCCAGCACTGAATCCTGTAAATGGTAGTTTTGCACCAGCTTGCGCATAGATCATTGGTATAGTGTCGCTGATATCCTGAGTCTGAGTATCGTTTTGACGGAGATTACCCTCTAGACGTTTAGCACCAAAGCCAATATCGGCCGATATAATATTGTCCAGTATTTCATAATATAGAATGAAATCTGAATAATCGAGATCGATCTGATGGCTTTTTAGCCCAGCAAAACTTTGCTCACTTTCAGCTTGTAGATCGACATGTTTAATTTTGATATTGGGTAAAAAGGGCACTGGATGTTCTACTGCAATGGAAAATGACATGCTGTGATCATCTTCAAGCTCTGCTTGTGCTGCTACAGAGGTTGGTTGCTGTAAATCAGCATTATAGTGCCAATAATCAATACCGCCTTTGACTGCAATTACATCGGCTTGTGCTGCATTAAATGTACTGAGTCCGAGTACAAAACAAGATAATTTGAGTGCTTGCATGGAAATCCTGAAAATGAGGTCGATTATTTTTGCAAAATAATATTGTGATTTAAATAGCGTCAGTGAATGCTTAACGGATCAAATCATATAGGGAATGAAAGCAAATTGCATTGTTGTTATTTTTTAAATGGCTTGCGTGAGATTGATGATATGCCGTTTGTTTATGTCGGATGCTCTGCTGTAAAAATTTAGATTTTGGTTGTGAAAAGTGCAATATGTCAGTCGTGACAGGTGAAAAAAGCGCTTTTTTGATCAATTCATAATATATAGATTATAAAATTAAATAATTTCGGTAAAAACTACAGAAAAAAGCAAAAAAAATCGGTATTGTTCAAACATTGAAAGGCAAAAATAAGCAAAAGACTTTAAGCAAGATTTTGTAATGCTTGCCTGTTTGTATTTTAGAACAAGACGCTCAAAAGGTGACCTCTAACGTCAAACACACAAATTATTTTTGAATGGTACTTTTTTGCTTGCGAGATAACCAGATAACAAGCAGCATTAAAAGGTGCCTAAGTTTAGGTGTTCTATGACAGATACTCGTGAAAACTGGACGTCACGATCGGGCTTTATTATTGCAGCGATCGGATCCGCAGTTGGTTTAGGTAATATTTGGCGCTTTCCATATGTCGCTTATGAAAATGGCGGTGGGGCATTTTTAATTCCTTATCTGATTGCTTTAATTACTGCAGGTTTACCACTTTTATTTCTAGACTATGCAGTTGGACATAAAAGCAATCGCTCCCCTCCGAAAGCATATCGTGCCATTTTTAAAGGTGGCGAAACGCTAGGATGGTGGCAAGTTTGTGTGTGTATCATTATTGGTTTGTACTACGCCAGCGTTTTGACTTGGGCCGGTAGTTATATCTACTTCTCGATAGGTCAAATGTGGGGCAGTGACCCAGAAGCATTTTTCTTTAAAACGTATTTACAGACTTCAGAAGCCACAGGTTTTGACCCGCGTTTTGTCAGCCATATTTTCTGGCCCTTGGCTGGTATTTGGGCATTAACTTTAATCATTTTATATGGTGGTGTAAAAAAAGGCGTTGAACTGTCCAACAAGATTTGCATGCCATTGTTATTTGTTTTATTCGTACTTTTAGTGATCCAAGCACTTCGATTACCGGGTGCGGCACAAGGTTTAAATGCTTTCTTTACCCCAAACTGGTCTGCAATGATGGACTATAAAGTTTGGTTGGCAGCTTATGGTCATACCTTCTTCTCGCTTTCAGTGGGCTTCGGGATCATGGTGACCTATGCATCTTATTTAAAGCCAAAGACCAATTTAACTGGTTCAGGTTTAATCGTTGGCTTTGCCAATGCTTCAACTGAAATTTTAGCTGGTATTGGTATTTTTGCAGCGCTTGGTTTTATGGCGCATGCTGCAAATAGCAATGTACAAGATGTGGTCAGTGGTGGTATTGGGCTGGCCTTTATTGCCTTCCCTAAAATCATTTCTAGCTTAGGTGCAGGCGCAGATTTATTCGGAATCTTATTCTTTACCTCATTATTTGTTGCGGGTATTTCATCAATGGTGAGTATTTTGGAAGTTCCAATTTCAGCTATGATGGATAAGCTAAAATGGAGTCGTAAAAAAGCAGTTTCGATTATCGGTGGTGGCAGTGCGTTGGTTTCAATCGTACTATTCTCAAGTGTGAACTCGATCAAATTGGTCGATATTATTGATCATTTCATCAATAACATTGGCATCATTGGCGGTGCATTATTGTCGATTATCTGTGTGGCGTGGTTCAAGCGTTCAGCACTGCTTGAGATCAGAAATCATGTCAATGCCATTTCAACTGTACAATTAGGCAAAGGTTGGGATTTCACTCTCACTGTGATTACCTCTTTGATTTTGTTAGTTACTTTAGGCATGACCATTTATAACTTGCTGTTAAAAGGCTATGGAGATTATAGTTTAAGTCTACAGTGGTTATTTGGATGGGGCTGTGTGATTTTCTGTGCAGTGATTGCCTTTATTTTGACTCGTGTCAAAGACCGCTAGGAGCGCAAAGATGAATACTTCAGCAATCGTAATGATGATTATTTCAATGGTGTTTTTGTGGGGCGGCTTGGCTTTGTCCATTCTTCACTTGATGAAAAACCCTGAGGAACTTGATGATGTTCTTGAAGATGTCAAAGATCAGCATACGCTCTAAGTAAAATAATTCAGTCCATATTGATAAAATATGCAAATGAAAGTCATTATCATTTATGATAATGACTTTCTTGTTTCTAAAATGGAGCATGGCGATGCACACCATTTTGCCTCATCAAGTTTTGATCGCATTTGCCGTGACTTTTCTTGCTGGATTAGCCACCGTGCTGGGTGGTGCATTGGTTTTATTTTTTAAGCAACCGAGCTATCGCTTTTTATCTTTTGGTTTGGCCTTTTCTGCGGGGGCAATGGTCTATGTTTCACTGACTGAAATTTTAAATAAATCGATTGCTTCTTTTAGCCAAGCTTTTGAGCCGAAATGGGGTTTTGCTTTTGGTACTTTTGCCTTTTTATTGGGCGTGATTTTAGTTTTGTTATTGGATCGTTTTATTCCAAATCCACACCAAACCATTGAACAAAACAATACTGTAGCTTTAGAACAACAACAATTAATGCGCACGGCCTTACTGACCTTATTTGCCATTACTGCACATAATTTACCTGAAGGTTTGGCTACATTTTTTGCCACTTTAGAAAGTCCAACCTTAGGTGCCCCCTTAGCCGTTGCCATTGCTATTCATAATATTCCTGAAGGTGTTGCCATTGCTCTACCTGTCTATATGGCAACAGGACGTAAAGATTTAGCTTTAGCTGCGAGTTTTGTTTCTGCTTTAGCTGAACCTTTGGGTGCAGCACTGGGCTACTTTATTTTGGCACCTTTTATGAGTTTTAGTGTTTATGGTGCGGTATTTGGCGTGATTGGTGGGGTGATGGTGTTCTTAGCATTGGATGAATTATTGCCTACAGCAAAACGTTATGCCAAAGGTCATGAAACTGTTTATGGTCTGGTGATTGGCATGGCATCTTTGGCCATTAGTTTGGTACTGTTTAAATTTGTCAGTTAATCCGTTGCTCAGATCAATTCTTTTTCAAGCATCCGTCAGGTATTTCTAATTTTTAGATACTCACTGATGTTACGCAGTCATTTAAAAAAGCCTGATAATTCCAGTCATGAATAAAGATTGATTAGCTTGATATACAGATGACTGAGTTGATGTTATGCCATGCGCACTGCCTTAGATATATTGCAAAGTTTAAAAGACCTTTGCGTAGGCATTTCGTTACTTTGACAGGGCAAAGTAACCAAACCCTTTGTTGGTCTGAGCGAACATCCCTGTACGCCAGCCCAACAGGTGGCATCCATGCCACCCATCCGTGAAATTAATTTTTTCTATAATTTAATTTGGCAGATTTAAGCCGCTGCGTAACATCAGATAATCAATTGAAACTTTAGTGTCCACCTTCATTAAGATCAGCCAAAAGCTATAAAAAACAAAAAACCGAGTTAATGACTTAACTCAGTTTTCATGCACATACGGCTACTCTATTTCAGAATGGCACAGTATCTTTAAGGCTTATGCCGTTTTTTGGATACGGCAATAGAAGAAGCCATCGCCATGACCTGTTTGTGGTAATAATTGACGACCATGAAGCTGTTCAACACCCCAATCGGCATCAATTTTAATTTCTTTAGCATCGGTATGATGAGCAAAGAAGTCGACCATTTGCTGTTCATTTTCGACTTTTAAAATTGAGCAGGTGATGTACAGCAATGTGCCGCCAACTTTGAGTTGTTGCCACATATTTTCAAGAATTTGCTTTTGTAGCTGTACCGTTTTGGCAATGTCACCAGACTGACGTAGTAAACGAATATCTGGATGGCGACGGATCACACCAATTGCTGAACATGGTGCATCCAGTACGATACAATCCGCAAGTTCAGGCGATGTCCATTGCACAGCATCGGCAGTGATAATTTCAACATGCTTTTCGCTTAAAGCCAAACGCTCTAAGTTTTCAGAGACACGTTTTAAGCGTTTTTCATCTTGGTCGAGCGCGATCAGTTTTTTCGGCTGATATTTTTCTAAAATATGCGCTGTTTTACCACCTGGTGCTGCACAGGCATCAATCACGAATTTGCCATTTAGATCGGGCAATAATTGTGCACAGAGCTGTGCATGTTCATCTTGTACTGAAAAACCACCCGCCTCAAAACCAGGAAGGCTCGGAACATGAATACCCTCATCCAAAACTATACCGACATTGGAGAGTTCACAAGCATGGGCTTCAATGCCTTCATCTTCTAAAATTTCAAGATATTCGTCACGGCTAACTTGCAAGGTGTTAACGCGTAAGGTTAATGGTGCAACTTGCTTTAGTTCATAACTTAAAGCTTCGAAGTCATCGCCCCAATCTTTCTTCAAGCGTTTAAATAACCAACTTGGCAAACCGTGGGCTTGTTCGAGGACATCATAAAACTGTTCTGTTTCACGTGTTGCACGACGTAAAATGGCATTCACTACACCACTTAAGCTTTCCATCCCCAATTGTTTTGTTGCTTCCACAGTTTCTGAAATAGCAGCATGGGCTGCAACGCGGGTGCACAGCAATTGGTATAAACCAAGATAAAGACAAGTTTCTACCACTTGGTTTTCTAAAGGTTTGGCCAGTAATGGTAAGGTCAATTGTTTCAATGAATGCCATTGGCGTAAGCAACCTAAAACCAATTCATGGTACAGCGCACGGTCTTTGCCAGAAACAATATTGATATGTTGATTCAGAACTGAAGCGAGTGATTGACCATTTTGGACAGCCAATAACGTTTTAACAACCTGAGCACGTAAGTTTAAAGTCTTACCAGAGGCGTGGGGAGATTGTCTCATTATAAAATTTGTCCAATATTCAGTTTTTGGGTTTGTAAAATTTGTACGGCATTCAGCGGTTTGCCACCGGGCCATTGTAAAGCAGTTAGCATGATGACTGTATGATTTGCACAGGCAACATGTACACCGTGTTTATCAATAGCAATGATTTCACCGACTTGGGCATTTTCCGCAGTTTCATGCGATAAGGCCGAATTCCAGACTCTTAAGTTGTTTTGCTCATCCAATACAATAAATGCGACGGGCCAAGGATTAAAAGCACGAATATTGCGATCCACTTGTACCGCATCAATTGACCAATCAATGTGCGCTTCAGCTTTGGATAATTTATGGGCATAGACGGTGAGTGCTTCGTCTTGCACTTCACGGGTTGCTAAATAATGTTGAAGTATTTTTTCAGACGCTAAAACGGCCACAATTGCCGTCGCGCCTTGAATGGCTAACTTGTCATGTAGGCTTGCAGAAGTATCGGTGGCTTCAATGGGACACAGGGTTTTATACATCATATCGCCTGTGTCGAGTCCAGCGGCCATTTTCATAATGGTCACACCCGTTTCGCGATCACCTGTAGCAATGGCACGTTGAATCGGTGCTGCACCACGCCAGCGTGGAAGCAGTGAACCATGAATATTGAGACAGCCATATTTTGGGGTGTCTAAAACCACCTGTGGCAAGATTAAGCCATATGCTGCCACCACCATAATATCGGCAGCTAAGGCTGCAAGTTCAGCTTGCGCAGCTAAGCCTTCTTCGGTGGAAGATTTGAAATGCAGGGGCTGATAAACTGGAATGTTGTGTGCTAAAGCCAATTGTTTGACAGCTGAAGCCGTCAATTTTTGCCCACGACCTGCTTTGCGGTCAGGTTGGGTATAAACAGCGACAATTTCATGTTCTGTTTTGATGAGTGCGTCTAAAGCGACCGCTGCAAATTCAGGAGTACCCGCAAAGATGATTTTCAACTTTATTTGGCTCAATTCGTAAGATGTTTTCTTATTATAGCAAACTGAAAATGCATATCTTGATCATAATCAAAAATAGCTGTAAAACGCGTTGTTGCACTTTAAAAACCTGAAATGAATCAGTACGGAACTCTGTAATTTTTTTCTGGATTTAATTTTTATTAATAAATTTAATTTATATAAAATTTAAATATTATTCATGAAAGTTTTGTATTTAATTTAATTGTATAGCGTTATATTAATGCTCAGTAGCTATTTTTTTATATGAATCGTCGAAATAACCCTAGATTTCTCTCATAAAATATCATTTCTATAGAACATTGCTCAACAGCAAGCTGTAGTAAGATAACGCTATATTTCGACTGATTTCACGTTATATATCAGTATCATTCAGCCAGAGTGAATCGTAGAATTCAGCTCGAGCACAAACTTTGTTGGAAATACACAATGCCTGACTATCGTTCAAAAACATCGACACACGGAAGAAATATGGCTGGCGCACGTGGCCTATGGCGCGCGACAGGCATGAAAGATGAAGATTTTGGCAAACCGATTATTGCGGTGGTCAACTCATTTACACAGTTTGTTCCGGGTCATGTGCATCTGAAAGATTTAGGTCAACTGGTTGCAAGACAAATTGAAGCTTCAGGCGGTGTAGCCAAAGAGTTCAACACCATTGCCGTGGATGATGGTATTGCCATGGGACATGACGGCATGCTGTATTCATTGCCATCACGTGATTTGATTGCTGACTCGGTTGAATACATGGTCAATGCCCATTGTGCCGATGCGATGGTCTGTATTTCCAACTGTGACAAAATCACTCCGGGCATGTTGATGACCGCCATGCGTCTTAATATTCCAGTGGTCTTTGTCTCTGGCGGGCCAATGGAAGCGGGTAAAGTGAAAATCCGTGGCAATGAAAAAGCCATCGATTTGGTTGATGCCATGATTGTGGCAGCAGACGACAGCTTTAGCGATGAAGAAGTGGCTGAGTATGAGCGCTCTGCATGTCCAACCTGTGGTTCATGTTCAGGCATGTTCACTGCAAACTCAATGAACTGCTTGACTGAAGCTTTAG
The DNA here is from genome assembly GCF_002135275.1 of Acinetobacter sp. ANC 4973. Taxonomy (NCBI): domain Bacteria; kingdom Pseudomonadati; phylum Pseudomonadota; class Gammaproteobacteria; order Moraxellales; family Moraxellaceae; genus Acinetobacter; species Acinetobacter sp. ANC 4973. Next base: position 37,445 of record NZ_NEGM01000013.1, on the reverse strand, counting down.
GCTTGTCTTTACCAGGTAATGGTTCAACTTTAGCAACCCACGCCAACCGTAAAAAATTATTCGAACGTGCAGGTCAGTTGATTGTCGAACTGGCAAAACGTCATTATGAACAAGACGACTACAGCATTTTACCGCGTTCAATTGCCACCAAAGCAGCGTTTGAAAATGCCATGACCCTTGATGTTTCGATGGGTGGTTCAACCAATACCGTTTTACACTTATTGGCAGCGGCACATGAAGCTGAAGTCGATTTCACCATGACCGACATCGACCGTCTTTCGCGCAAAGTTCCTGTGCTGTGTAAAGTTGCACCTGCAAAACAAGACGTGCATATGGAAGACGTGCATCGTGCTGGCGGAATCATGTCAATTTTGGGCGAGTTAGATCGTGCAGGGTTATTGGATACTTCCGTACCGACGGTACATGAAAAAACTTTAAAAGATGCGTTGGATAAATGGGACATCATCCGTACTGAAGATGCAGATGTGTATGAGTTCTTCCGTTCAGCACCGGGTGGTGTACCGACGCAAACCGCATTTTCACAAAACCGTTACTATCAAACTTTAGACGGTAACCGTGAAACAGGTGTGATTCGTAATGCTGAACATGCGTTCTCGCAAGATGGTGGCTTGGCTGTGCTTTACGGTAACATCGCACTAGATGGTTGTATTGTCAAAACAGCGGGTGTTGATGATTCCATTCTTAAATTTAATGGTACAGCACGTGTCTTTGAAAGCCAAGATGCTGCGGTAGAAAGCATTTTGGGTGGTGGTATTCAAGCGGGTGATGTGGTGGTGATTCGCTACGAAGGTCCACGTGGTGGCCCAGGTATGCAAGAGATGCTCTATCCAACCAGTTACTTAAAATCGAAAGGTTTGGGTAAAGACTGTGCTTTACTCACCGATGGTCGTTTCTCTGGTGGTTCATCAGGTCTTTCCATTGGTCACGTTTCACCTGAGGCGGCTGAAGGTGGCGCAATTGGTTTGGTGGAAGATGGCGACCGTATTGAAATTGATATTCCAAACCGAACTATTCATTTAGCTGTCGATGAAGCAACCATGGCAGCGCGCCGTGAAGTACAAGAAGCCAAAGGTTGGCAGCCTACTGAACAGCGTCCACGTAAAGTGTCTAAAGCATTGAAAGCCTATGCGATGCACACCACCAGTGCTTCGAAAGGCGCGGTACGTGACATCTAATGTGTAGTTTTACCGATTGAAAAAAGCACTCCAAATGGGAGGATGCCAGTCAGCTAAGGATTTTAGAAATAAAGTCCTTAGCTTTTTAGTTGTTCATGACGGAGTCTTATATTTGTAAATCAAATACTTGGAGCTCATCTATTACTTTGGATAAGCCCAAAGTAATCAAAGGCATTTATCATCCGCAAAACTCGCCAAATACCTTCTATTGATTAATAAATCGCAGAAACTTTACTTTTTAAAATAGTTTTGCCTCGAACAGTTGCGGATGACGTTTCCGCGTATCGAATAACATTAGGAATTTTAAAAATAAAAAACAGTCAATTTTTTAACTGACTGGCATTACTCCACTGGGGGTACTTTTTTATTGATTATTGAAAATAGCACGGTCACATTTTGCTTTGCATTTTTAAGATGGCACTGATATGACATCCTTGCTGCATAGGGCAACAGCGACATCCATGTCGCTTGGTCATGTGATTAAATTTCAGTGCAACGGCTTTAAAAGATAAATTTGCTTAAGCAGCGTTAGACGTTTACATACCAGCTGCTTTCTATACAATCAAAAGAATAATAATTCGCTATGACTTCATTTAAATCAGAATGAGTCTAAGCCACGGAGCGCTTCATGAGTAAAGACAATATCCGCGAACATTCAGCCCTTGTTTATGAAGGCATAGAAAATGCCCCAGCACGTTCCATGATGCGTGCTACTGGTTTTAAAGATGCTGATTTTGAGCGTGCATTTATTGGCATTGCCTCGACTTGGGCCAATGTGACCCCTTGTAATATGCACATTGATGGTTTGGCACGTGAAACTGAAAAGGGCGTGAATGCAGCAGGTGGGAAGGGTATTATCTTTAATACTATTACCATTTCTGACGGGATTTCTAATGGCACAGAAGGCATGAAATACTCGTTGGTTTCTCGTGAAATTATTGCCGATTCGATTGAAGCTGTAGTGGGCTGTCAGGCCTATGATGGGGTGATTGCCATTGGTGGTTGTGACAAAAACATGCCGGGCTGCATTATGGGCTTGGCACGTTTAAACCGTCCGGGTCTGTTTATTTATGGCGGAACCATTAAACCGGGCGCAGGTCATACCGACATGATTTCTGTGTTTGAAGCAGTGGGACAACATGCCAAAGGTGAAATCAGCGCCATTCAAGTCAAGCACATTGAAGAAGTGGCATTGCCGGGGCCGGGTTCGTGTGGTGGGATGTATACCGCGAACTCAATGGCCTCTGCCATTGAAGCACTGGGGATGAGCTTACCGGGTTCATCTGCGCAAGAAGCCGTTTCAGATGAGAAAAAAATCGACTGTATCCGCGCGGGCGAAGCGGTCATGAACCTGTTACGTTTAGATATCAAGCCACGCGACATTATGACCAAAGCGGCATTTGAGAACTCGATTAAAGTGCTGATTGCACTGGGTGGTTCGACCAATGGCGTGCTGCATATGCTCGCGATGGCACATACCGCAGGCGTTGAACTAACATTGGATGATTTTGTTCGCATTGGTCAAGATATTCCAGTCGTAGCGGATGTTCGCCCATCGGGCAAATATCTGATGTCTGAACTGATTGCCATTGGTGGTATTCAACCGTTAATGAAGCGTATGTTAGATGCAGGGATGCTAGATGGCTCATGCTTAACCGTGACGGGAAAAACTTTGGCGGAGAACTTGGCCGATGTGGAAGATTATCCAGCAGGTCAGCAAATTATTTTACCCTTTGATGCTCCGATTAAAAAAGACTCGCACCTTGTGGTGTTAAAAGGCAACCTATCACCAACAGGTGCAGTGGCCAAAATTACCGGCAAAGAAGGTTTATATTTCGAAGGCCCAGCACGGGTATTTGAAGGTGAAATTGGTGCCATGCGTGGCATTTTAGAGGGTGAAGTACAAGAAGGCGAAGTGGTGGTCATTCGTGGTGAAGGGCCTAAAGGTGGGCCGGGAATGCCTGAGATGCTGAAACCGACTTCGGCGATTATTGGTAAAGGATTAGGCAAATCTGTGGCATTGCTGACCGATGGTCGTTTCTCTGGCGGCAGTCACGGTTTTGTGATTGGTCATGTCACCCCTGAAGCCTATGAAGGTGGGCCGATTGGCTTGGTCAAAAATGGTGACAAAATTTCGATTAATGCCGAAACCCGTGAAATGACCTTGCATATTTCTGATGCGGAAATGGCAGCGCGTAAAGCCGTTTGGGTGAAACCAAAACCTAATTATACCTATGGTGCTTTAGCCAAGTTTGCTAAGTTGACCACAGGGGCGGAAAAAGGGGCAGTTACGGATCTAAATTTAGATGTATAATTGATCATTCTCTAACAAATTGTTATAAACCCTTGTAGCACTACAAGGGTTTTTTTTCGAGGTTTATCTCATGTCACTGTTACGCCGTTGGTTTGATCCACTTCGATCGCGCTGGTTTTACCAAAAACCGATGCGTCAAGTGGTATTATCTACGGAACACGGTTTAAGTATTCACTTACGTTTAGATGATGTGTATAGCTATTTGGCTGTACAGCAGTTACCTGAGCTTGAGGAAATTTTGAGTGATGAACTCAAACCTTTAAAAGTGATCATTTCTAGCCAAAAGGCAGAACCTCCGAATGATATGTCACAGGTGGAGTGGCAAAACTACTGCTTAAACGATGCACAAATTTTGTCTAAACAGCACCGTTTTAGTTTCCATGAGACTCCCGAACAACCGCCCGCTGAAGCAATCCAACAAGCAGAAACCATCCTTCGCAACACGCCATTACGTGGACAAGATTTCCTGTATTTACTTGAAGATGTCTTTCATATGCTGTGGCAAAAGCAGTATGGAAAATTACGCACTTTATATGCGATGGCCAGTCGACATCATCCAGTGCAAGATTTTCCAGAACGTATTTTTAACGATGATGCTGTACTGGCCAGTTATTTTGAATTGAGTGATCGTAAATATCATGCAGTCGATGATTTACTGCGCTTGGTACGCCGTTTAAAACAGCAAAAACAATTAACGGGAAACCCCATTTTCCTAATCAACCATATTGATTGGCGTGAGCACCTGATTAGTGATGCTGAGGAACTCAATGAAATTCAAGCCTTAGATCCTGAATTGGATTTATATATTGCACTTGAAGATCCGATTTCATGGCTATTGTTGGCTTATATTAAAGAAGAATTGGCCAATTATTATAATATTCAACTGAATGTTTATCCGCTTTCTTATCATGGACGTGACTTATTTGATTGGAGTCTGGCGACGCGTCTTTCAAAACGTACAGAAGTAACCTTTACCCCATTTTGCCGTCCGACCCAGTCTGCAACCTGTGCGATGGCACAGTTGTTTTATAGTGTTCCTGAAGAGCAACGTGTTGAGGCAATGTATCGCATTTTACAAGCGGTATGGACCAAAGGGCAGGACATGTCGTTCAAAGCCCATTTTGAGCAGCTCAAGCGTGATTTAGACATTAATCAGTTAACCCCTGAAGATATTACTGCCAAACTTAAAGAAAATGACATACTCTGTGAAATGAAATCACAGCCTGATTTTCCAGTACTTGAACTTCGTATTAATGGTCAAAGCTATGTCTTTAATAGTTTGTATCGGGTCTGGATGATTGAAAGTATTTTTAGTAATGTTTTAGAAGACCAATATAAAAGTGAAAATGATGATAGCAACGATGAAGAAAGAAAAATGTGAGTCTTTAGAACAAGCGCGTGAAAAGATTGATGTCCTTGATACAGCACTGATTGAAATCATTGCCACGCGTCAATTTTATGTGGATCAAGCCGTCCGTTTTAAGAAAAGTGTGCAGGATGTGCAATCACCAGAGCGCGTCGAACAAGTGATTAACAAGGTCCGTGCCCAAGCCATTGCATTGGGAACAGATCCAGATTTGGTTGAACACTTATATCGAGAAATGATCCAACGTTTTATTCAAAGGGAATTGAAAGAAATTCGCCCTTGAATGGATCATTTAAATCGGGTTTTTAGAGTCCCCATTGTAATTCTAAGTCAGTAATTGTATTGGCAACCAATTGGTACTCATATTTTTTGCAAGCTGCCCATAATTGCATAAAATCGGCACCTAAGTATTGTTGAAGAACTGGATTTTTTTCAAAGAGTTTTAATGCCTCAAGTTGATGATTTGGCAATACTGTTCTTGCATCATGCGGTTTCATTTCATGGCTTGCTTTGGGTAATTGAAGGGTATCGTGGGTTAAGCCATGTAACACACCTATCAAGATCATACTCATACATAAATAGGGATTCGCATCGGCACCCGCAACCCGATATTCTAAACGACAATTCTCTGGATCTGCACAGGGCAGTCGAATGGCAACATTGCGATTATTCACGCCCCAATTGGCTTCTAAAGGCACATGCTGCGCAAATTGAAAGCGGCGGAAAGAATTAATATTCGGTGCCAAAATGGCCATCGATGCAGGCATTAATTGAATTAGACCAGCAATCATTTGCCCCATGCGTTGATTGGGCTTTTTAAGCTCATCCATTGCACAGATGTTTTGTTGAAATTGATTCAAAACACTCATGTGAAAGTGCAAGCCGCTGCCAGCACTCAACATATTGGGTTTTGCCATAAAGCTGGCATTTAAACCTTGCATGCTGGCACTCTGTTTCACAATGCGTTTAATTGCCATCATATCATCACTGAGTTTTAAGATATCTGCACTGTGTTGAAGATTAATTTCGAATTGACCCGATGAACTCTCTGCAACAATTGCAGTGATCTGAATATTTTGTTTTTTAGCTTCGATTTCAATATTTTCTAACACGGTTTGATAACTGTTGGGGGCATCCACATCAAAACATTGCGTTTGCCCCATTTTGTGTTCGGCATGGTTTGGTTCTGCATATAAATAAAATTCGATTTCTCCTGCCATAACAGGAAAATAATGCAGTTGATTTAAGCTTAACAGGATTCTTTTTAAGATATTTCTGGGTTCAAATTCGCAGTCTGAACCATTGTCAGATTTCATGCTTAAGTAGATTTGCGCATGTTTTTCGGATTGGTTGGCGCAAGGCCGTAAAGAGCCTAAAATAGGGAAGCAAAGATGATCGGGTTCCCCAATATATTTTCCAAGCCCACTTTCTTCAATCACTTTGCCTTCTAAACTCATGGCGTAAATTGATAACGGAAAATAACAACCTTTAGAGAGATTTTTCAGGCTTTTGATATCAATTCTTTTACCACGCAGATGACCATTTAAATCATGCAAGCAAATATCAATATGCTCGGTCGCAGGATATTGATTTAAATATTGATCCACTTCTAATAAGAATTGATCAGCATCTTGAGATTCCAAATAAAGGGTATTGGTTGAACTTGAAGCTTGATGATAAAGCGGCATATTCATATTTTTAACATCGCTGTTGAGATCAAAAAAGTATAGAAATATTGATCTCAACAGTAACGTAAAAAGAGCGTAAATTTTTTCACCATCAAAATACAGAAATATGGCGGACTGCCTCAAGCAAAGATTGAGGCAGCCTTCCAAAAACAATGATTTTCCTCTTAGTGCGCTTCACCTAGCATAGCGTTCACAGTTTAAAGAGTGCTGCATATGGTTGGGTTGGTGATTGGGGTATTTGCACTTGCAGGGATGATCAAAGGAACCCTTGGTTTAGGTTTGCCCGCTGTTGCTATGGGCTTACTCACGCTTTTTATCAGTCCTTTTCAAGCTGCTACTTTACTGATTGTTCCTTCAATGGTCACCAATGTTTGGCAACTCTTTGCAGAAGGGCATGTTCTACGATTGATTCGCCGTTTTTGGTCGTTATTGATGGGCATTATCGTGGGTTCGGTCTGGAGTGTATTTCCGACTTTGGGACATGGTGAATTCCAAAGTGAAGCTTTGCTGGGAGGGATGCTTACCCTATATGGTCTGTACGGTCTATTTGCTAAAAACATGCCCAATTTGGCACCCTATGAAAAATGCTTATCTCCTGTGATTGGTTATCTCGGGGGAGCGTTAACGGTGGCAACAGGTGTGATCGTGATTCCAGTGGTGCCTTTTTTGCAATCTTTACAGTTAAAACGTGATGATCTGGTGCAATCTTTAGGTTTGGCTTTTACGGTTTCAACCCTGTGCTTGGCTGTGTTCCTACAGCAAAACCGCATCGAAGCTATGCCACTCGACTATAAAATGGCCTTGATTGCATTATTACCGGCACTCGTTGGCATGTGGCTAGGAACGAAACTTCGCTATCGTATTCCTGAGCAAAAATTCCGTAAAATGTTCTTTGGGGGCTTGGTTGTTTTGGGGGGCTATATGGTGCTGCATCAGTTTGGCGTGATTTAAAAATGCCTGCTTAATAAGCTGAGTAAGTCGTCTAAATAGACAATTTAGACTTTTTCGACAGCAAAAATTGACTGAAGTGCTGATAGGAAATCGGCAGCTGGTCAAAGTTCTTTGCTGCCAATAACAGCTTACGGTTTGCCCATTCTCCCGTTAATTCAATGTGATGTAATGGGTAAACAGAATTTAAACGGCGTGCTGCCCGTTTCGGGATGATGGCAATACCAACACCATTGGCAACTACTTGTGCAATGGCGGCAAAATTGGGCAAGCGTAAACGATACTGAATGGCATAACCTAATAATTTGGCTTGAGTTTCAATGGATTGCTGGAGGGAATGATAGGGCATTAACCCGACAAAGGGATAATGGATCACCTCTGCCAGTGGTAACTGTGTTTTGTGCTTTAATTCATGCTGAATAGGGCAAATTAACACTAAGGGATCATCGCTAAATTCTAAAGTTTGTAAATGTTCTGAATTAAAAAAGTTTGAAATTAAGCCCAATTGCGCCGTGCCTTTATCTAAGGCTTGAATAATGTCATTGCTTTCTGCTTCTTTTAAATCAAGCTGTATATTTGGATTTTCGACCAGATAGGGCGGTAATAATAAAGGCAGATATTCACTTTGCGCAGATGAATTGCACCACAGTGTGATCTGTGAAGGTATCCCTTCGGCATAAACTGCCATAACCTGTTGTAACTGATGACTTTGCTGGATCATTAACTGTGCCTGTTCGGCAAAAGTTTGTCCTGCAATGGTCAATTTGACACCAGAGGCATGGCGGGTAAATAAATTGACCAAAAACTGTTGTTCGAGTTTTTTAATCCGTTCACTGGCAGCTTGTACAGAAAGAGCAGAGCGTCCAGCACCTTTGGTGAGACTGCCTGTATCGACAATATTTAAGAACAGTTGTAGGTCAAAAAAGTCGAGGCGCATGCGCTGTGTCATCTCAGTGAAATTGATCTCATCATACTAAAAATTGCTTAAGGTCAAACATAAAAAAAGCAGCCTGTCGGCTGCCTAAAAATGGAGATTTATCGTTATGATTTATCGGCTAAGCTAAAGAACCAGTTCAGAATCAGTGCTGCAAAAGTTGCCGTACCAATACCACCGAGGTTGAAGTTACCAAATTGTAGGGCAAAGTCACCGGTGCCTAAGATAATGGTTACCGCAGCCACCATTAAGTTTTTGTTTTTCGAGAAATCGACTTTATTTTCAATCCAGATTTTCGCACCGGCAATGGTAATTAAACCAAAGACCACAATTGAAGCACCGGTTAAAATTGCGGTCGGAATGGTATGAATAACTGCACCAAATTTTGGTGAAAGACCTAAGAAAATTGCGAAGACACCGGCAATGACAAAGACAATGGTGGAATACACACGGGTCACGGCCATGACACCAATATTTTCACCATAGGTGGTCATCCCCGGTGCACCAACACCGCCAGACAAGGTGGTTGCAATGCCATCAGCCACGAAGGCTTTACCAATCTGTGGATCCAGATTTTCACCCGTCATTGCACTGACTGCTTTAATATGACCTAAATTTTCAGCCACTAAAATTAAAGCAATCGGTGCAATAATCAGCATCGCATTAAAATCAAATACAGGTGAATGGAAGGTCGGCATGCCAAACCATGAGGCTTGTTGAATTGGGGTGAAATTAATTGCAGTCCCATAACCCATGACATTGGAAACAATGTAATAAATTAAATAAGCTGAAAGCAGACCCACCAACAATAATAAACGCTGTAATAACCCTTTAGTGAATACGGCAATTGAACCCATACAGAGTACGGTGACCAGTGACATCCACATATTAAAATTATTACCAGCCACACCTTTAACCGTTACGGGTGCAAGGTTTAAACCGATAATCATGACCACTGCGCCCGTGACCACTGGAGGCATGAGTTTTTCAATCCAGTTGGTGCCTGTGGCCATGACAATAAAACCAAAAATAGCATACAGCACACCACATGCCATGATGCCGCCAGCAGCTAAAGCAATATTGGCATTTGGGGCACCTGTGCCTGAAGCCGCATAACCTGTGGCTGCAATCACCACGCCAATAAAGGCAAAACTTGACCCTAAATAACTCGGTACACGACCACCCGTGATCAAGAAAAACAGGATGGTACAAATACCTGACATTAAAATTGCCAGATTGGGGTCAAAACCCATCAAGAACGGTGCAAGGACTGTTGCACCAAACATGGCAAAGGCATGTTGTATGCCTAATACAACACTTTGAGCAGGAGGGAGGTATTCATTTGTACCTACAGGACGGGCTTCGATATTGCCTTCATATGGGCGCCAGTTGGGGAACCAATTGGACATAAAATGAGCACTCTAAAAACAAATTGAGCACATCATACTCTGGTTTTTGTAAGATTTAAGCTATGGTTATCTACTTTTATTAAAATTAATCTGCTGACTTTTTTAGTTATTTTACCAATTGGTAAATGTTTTTTTACTTAAAATTAAAGTGAAATCATGTAATTAATTTGGCTGACTATTGTTGGAATAATGAATAATTTTTTTTATGATGCTTATCAAAAAAGATGATTTATTTTGCCAATTGCTACTGAAAGATAAAAAGCACATCTAAAGATGTGCTTTTTTGAGTCAAAGAGCTTTGAAGGGTTAACCGGTATTACGTAATCCTGCTGCAATTCCAGCAATGCTGACCATCAGTGCGTGGTCGACAGGGGTATGTTCTGCCTGACGCTCTGCCAAATAACGACGACGACGTTTCATCAGTTCAGCTTGCAATAAATGTAGCGGTAACAAATAAGGTTTGCGCACTTTCATGGATTGATCCAGCACATCATTGCTGCTGAGCAGTTGCGATTCACCTTTTAACGCCAATAAGGTTTGTACGGCATCTTTTAAGCGTTGACGCAGTTGTTCACCCAATATTTTTAAATCTTCATCATCGGTTAAATGCGATTCGTAATATAAGGCAACATGGCTATCGGCTTTAGACAACACCATTTCCAACATATCAATCAGGGTTTGGAAATAGGGCCATTGTTGCAACATTTCATCAAGTAGTGGTTTTTGCCCTTGATCAAGTACTTGATTAATCGCTGCACCTGTCCCGAGCCAAGCTGGAAGCATTAAGCGAATTTGTGTCCAAGCAAAAACCCAAGGAATAGCACGTAAGGATTCAATCCCACCACTGACTTTACGTTTGGCAGGACGTGAACCGAGTGGCAACATTTGTAATTCAAGTTCGGGTGTAACGGTGCGTAAATATTTCACAAAATGTGGATTTTCACGTACGGTTTCACGATACACCTGTACCGATAAATCGGTCATGCGATGCATCAAGTCGCGCCATTCATCTTTAGGCACGGGTGGCGGCAGTAAGGTGGCTTCCAAAGTCGCTGCGGTATAAATCTCTAAATTTTGCAGCGCAATGCCTTCAAGTCCGAACTTAAAGCGAATCATTTCCCCTTGTTCTGTGACCCGAATGGCACCCGAAATAGATCCCGGTGGTTGGGAAAATAATGCTTGTTGTGTCGGTGCACCACCCCGACTGATTGAGCCACCGCGACCATGAAACAGGGTTAATTGCACCGCATGTTTTTGCGCCACAGCTGTAAGTTCTTCCTGTGCACGATATTGCGCCCAGTTGGCAGACATAAAGCCCGCATCTTTGGCAGAGTCTGAGTAACCAATCATGACTTCATGTTTGCCTTGAATATGCTGTTTGTACCAATGCATATTGAACAAGGTGTTCATGGTGTCGGCTGCGCCATCTAAGTCTTTTAATGTTTCAAACAAAGGCACGACGCGGAGTGGATGTTTAATGCCGGCTTCTTTTTGCAGCAATAACACCGCCAAAACATCACTTGGATATTCCGCCATGGAAATAATATAAGCCCCTAAACTTTCTTCAGGCTGCTCCGCCAAAGTGCGCATAGTGGCAAAGACTTCTTGTACATCGGGATGTTCAATCAGGCTTTGTTTGGGTTCATTTAAATGCTTAGGCAGTAATGGGCGTTTGCTTTGTAATTCTTGTAATAAGAAATTTTGGCGCGCTTGTTCAGTCCATGTTTCAAAATTGCCTAAACCTAAATATTCGGTAATGGCAGAAATGGCTTGACGATGACGACCCGATTCCTGACGAATATCCAGTTTTAGCAGTTCAATGCCGAAGCAATTGACCCGATGAATAAAATCGAGCAGTTTGCCATTGGCAATTTCAGGCAAGTTACTGGCAATCAGTGAGCGGTAGCACAGCAATAAAGGCTGTAATAATTCATCTTTGCTTTTGATGACCAAACTGTCATCGGCCTCAAGTCCTTGCAGTTTTTGCGCCAGCCAGTAGTGCGTGGCTTTTAAGCGTTCGCGTGTATCACGTAAATACTCACGATACGGCTCTGGGTGCTTGTGTCCAAGTGCCTGTAGGAGTTCATCGCTACAGTTTTGAATCGACAGTTCCCAACGTAAAGCTTCAATGTCACGTAAGTACAAATCCGCTGCTTTCCAGCGTGACAGCCAAAGCACTTCTTGGGTAATGTTATGCGTGACATTCGGGTTGCCATCACGGTCACCGCCCATCCAAGAAGCAAACCGAATCGGTGCAATGGTTAAAGGTAAACGCTGCCCGCAGTGATCTTGTACCATTTCATCCAGTTCACGAATAAACTTGGGTACAGCATTCCACAGTGTTTGTTCTATGGTGGTGAAGCCCCATTTTGCTTCATCGACAGGCGTTGGACGATGTTGACGAATTTCATCAGTTTGCCATGCAGAACAAACCAGTTGTTTTAATTCTTCTAAGATTGCTTTACGTTCGCGCGGTGTGAGTTTTTGTTGATCCGCTTTAAAGAGACATTCATTAATGCCGTCATATTTTTGAATTAAGGTACGACGGCTGACTTCAGTCGGGTGCGCAGTGAGTACCAACTCAATGTTCAGTTCACAAATTTGTTGAAAAAGTGTATCTGAGGAAATGTCATGGTCTTTGAATTTTTGGAACAGATGATCGAGTGGATTAGGTGATGGTGCATGTTCATCAAATTCACTTTTACGCCGGCTGCGAACCACATTGTACTGTTCGGCAATATTGGCAAAATTCAGAAAATGGGTAAATGCACGCGTGAGCGGAAGAATTTCATCATCTTCTAAACTAAAGAACAGTTGTTCCAGTTGTTTTTCTGCTTCAACCTGACCATCTCGAGCACCCTTCGACAGCGCACGAATTTGTTCGACCTGATTAAACAAATCTTGTCCTGCATGTTCTTTTAAGGTTTCCCCCAAAAGATTACCCAGTAAGCGCACATCTTCACGCAGTGGAGCATCAATTTGTTGAATCATTTTTCACTCTCCGATTCTTGTTATTTCGACTATATCGTGAAATGCCTACATTCCTAGTAGGGGCAGACAAAAGTAGGTCACGTTTTGCTGAATTAATCCGCGATCTACTGCAATGAGTATGCCTGAACCTGCGCTGCTGCGTTATTTAGAATCTTAATATTACCGTGTCATACTATATTTCATCAGAAATAGATCAATACTGGTGCAAATAATTTGCTGTTTTTCGTCTAGCGTAGGGACAGCACGAATACCAAGCAGGACTTCATGATGACGCATACCGAGTAATAAAGACAAAATCAGCAAAGTGAGGGTTTTTAAGGTTTCGGTGCGAATAAAACCGAGCGTAATCGCTTGCTGAAAAAAGTCTTCCCAGATTGCATTCATCGGAAGATGGGATGCATCGTAAAATTTCTGTGCCAGTGGATTTTGTTCAGCCGCCAGTTCCAGTAATAACAGTTCTAATTTAATCGCTTCGGGTAAATTGACAATATTCAGTGCTAATGCACAGATCTGTGTAAATTCTTTTTTAAAATCACTGTCCGCATATAGGTTTAATGGGCGCGTGCTGATGGATTCTTCGCAGGTCTTTTCAATTGCACAGGTAAATAAATTGGCTTTATCTTGAAAGTGATTGTAGATGGTCAGCTTGGTGACACCTGCTTCTTGCGCAATTTGATTCATGCTTGAGCCATGATAACCACATTTTAAAAATACGGATTTTGCCGCAGTTAGAATTTGCTGACGTTTTTCTAAGTCTTTCGGGCGACCGACAGGTGTTTGCACAATTTTTTCCAAAAAAAATCAAGAAAGGCCATTGATTTGACCCTCAAGTTATAATTAATGTACCGCTCAGTATATTAATTAAAAAATAATCAATTTAAGATACTCCTTATTTTGCCTTAAAAATCATTTTTAAATAAGAGCGAACTTCATGAGCATAAGTAAGACCGTTGTTGCCAGTATGATCATCGTTTGCAGTGTGACCTTATGGGGATGCAGCAAGGATGTAGCCGAAACAGAACAAATCCCGTTGGTGATGGTGACTCAACCCAATAGTACCCATAACGACCAAAAAAGCTATGCAGGAGATGTACAAGCACGCCAACTGACAGCTTTAGCCTTTCGGGTGGGGGGACAAATTATTGAGCGTTATGTCGATGTGGGGGATCAGGTCAAGGTTGGGCAAGTGCTGGCAAAATTGGATGTTCAGGATGCGCAGCTACAACTCAATGCAGCGAATGCTCAACTGGAAAATGCTCAATCAGCGGCAAAAAATGCAGAAGATGAGCTGAAACGTTTTAAGCAATTGCTGCCTATCAATGCGGTCAGTCGTTCGCAATATGATGCGGCAGACAACCAGTATAAATCAGCCATGTCGACCTTAAAGCAAGCGCAATCCAATTATGAAGTGAGTCGTAATCAAACGGGTTATAACCAATTGTTGGCAAATAAAAATGGGGTGATTACCGCACGGAATATTGAAGTCGGGCAGGTGATTGCTGCGGGGCAAGCTGCTTATCAAGTGGCGATTGCAGGGGATCGTGATGTGGTGATTGGTGTGCCTGAACAAGCCATTGCAGAGATTAAAGTCGGTCAAACGGCATGGGTCACTTTATGGTCGAAACCTGAAGATAAATTTTCAGCCTATGTGCGTGAAATTTCACCCGCAGCAGATCAATCGCGTACCTTTAGTGTCAAGGTGGCTTTGCGCGAAGGCAATGCTGCCATTCAACTGGGGCAAAGTGCGCGCGTATTTTTTAATCAGTTACAACACAATGTCTTGAGCGTACCGTTATCGAGTGTTTCTGCCAATGACCAACAAGCCTATGTTTGGGTGGTGAAAAAAGATCAGACCATTCATAAAGTACCCGTAAGTTTAGGCGCTTATGGTCGTGATAGCGTGCCCGTATTATCGGGTTTAAATGCTACGGATTATGTGGTGATTGGTGGTGTGCATTTATTGCGTGAAAAACAAAAAATTCAGCCGATTGACCGTGAAAACCGTGCTGTGAAAATTCAGGCAGGAGCGCCATCATGAAGCCAGACCACAAGGCAGCTATGAACTATAACTTGTCGGAATGGGCACTGAAAAATAAAGGTTTAATTCTTTATTTTATGTTGCTGTTGGCGATTGTTGGAATCGTGTCTTATTCCAAACTTGCACAAAGTGAAGACCCACCGTTTACCTTTAAAGTCATGGTGATTCAAACCTATTGGCCGGGTGCAACAGCCAAAGAAGTATCATTACAGGTCACTGACCGTATTGAAAAAGAACTCATGAGCACGGGCAATTATGAACGGATCATGGCATATTCGCGTCCCGGTGAATCGATGGTGACTTTTGTTGCGAAAGATTCATTACGCTCAAGTCAAATTCCAGATGTGTGGTATCAAGTTCGGAAAAAAGTTGGCGATATCAAACAGCAACTGCCCAGTGGTGTACAAGGGCCTTTCTTTAATGATGAGTTTGGCGATACTTTCGGTAATATCTACGTCTTAACAGGTAAAGATTTTGACTACGGCTTATTAAAAGAATATGCCGACCGCTTACAGTTACAACTGCAACGGGTCAAAGATGTCGGTAAGGTCAATTTGGTCGGCTTACAAGACCAAAAAATTTGGATTGAACTCTCCAACACCAAAGCCACGCAACTGGGTATTCCAGTGACGGCGATTCAACAAGCATTGCAACAACAAAATGCGGTGGCCAGTGCAGGATTCTTTGAAACGGGTACAGACCGTATTCAAATGCGGGTCAGTGGTCAGTTGCAAAGTGTTGATGAACTGAAACAAATGCCGCTTTTGGTGGCGGGTAAAACCATTCAATTGGGTGATGTTGCTGAGGTCTATCGTGGCTTTAGTGAACCTGCTCAACCGCGTATGCGTTTTATGGGTGAAAATGGCATTGGCATTGCTGTCTCCATGCGTAAAGGTGGAGATATTCTAGCGCTGGGTAAAAACTTAGAAACTGAATTTGCCCAATTACAAAAAGCTTTGCCTTTAGGCATGCAACTGAAAAAAGTTTCCGATCAACCTGTAGCGGTGAAACGTAGCGTCAATGAATTCATGAAAGTATTGGCTGAAGCGGTCATTATCGTGTTACTGGTCAGCTTCTTTTCATTGGGTTTCCGTACCGGTTTAGTGGTGGCATTTTCAATTCCACTGGTACTGGCCATGACCTTTGCAGGCATGCATCTATTTGATGTGGGGCTACATAAAATTTCATTGGGAGCACTGATTTTAGCACTCGGTTTATTGGTCGATGACGCCATTATCGCCATTGAAATGATGGCGATTAAGATGGAGCAGGGCTATAGCCGTTTAGAAGCCGCTGGATTTACCTGGAAAACCACGGCTTTTCCGATGCTCACAGGAACCTTAATTACCGCAGCAGGCTTCTTGCCGATTGCCACCGCAGCATCGAGCACAGGTGAATACACACGTTCTATTTTCCAAGTGGTGACCATTGCCCTGATTGTGTCATGGTTTGCCGCCGTTCTTTTTGTGCCGTACTTAGGTGACAAACTGCTGCCTGATTTTACCCGCTTGTCACAGAAAGCGCCGTGGCATCAGCGTTTATGGGCACGTTTACGCAAACAACCTGAACCTAAACCTGTGTTGCAGCATGTGGGTGAGCATCATGATCCTTATCAAACCCAGTTCTATCAAAAGTTTAGAGGATGGGTAAATACTTGTATTACTTACCGTAAAACGGTCATTGCGACCACCGTGGGTATTTTTGTATTGTCGGTCTTGATGTTTAAAATGGTGCCACAACAGTTCTTCCCCCCATCGAACCGTGCAGAAATTTTGGTCGATTTAAAATTAGAAGAAGGCGCATCTTTAACTTCAACCGAAAATGCAGTGAAGAAGGTTGAAAAATTCTTGTCAACCAAACAGGGCATTGATAACTATGTGGCGTATGTCGGCACAGGTTCAACCCGTTTCTATTTACCACTCGATCAACAATTGCCGCAGGCCAGTTTTGCCCAATTTGTGGTATTGGCTTCATCTTTAGATGACCGTGATGAAATTCGTCAATCGTTAGATCAAGAAATTCGTAAATTATTGCCTGATGTTCGGACGCGAGTATCGTTGTTAGAAAATGGCCCACCGGTGGGTTATCCATTGCAATACCGTGTTTCAGGTGAAGATCAGGATTTAGTCCGTCAATGGGCATACAAAGTTGCAGCCGTGGTGGGTGATAATCCGAATACCAACAACGTGCATTTGGACTGGGGTGAGCCAAGCAAAATCATTCATTTAAATATTGATCAAGATCGTGCCCGTCAAATGGGGGTATCCAGTCTGGATCTGGCGAATTTCCTCAATAGTTCAATTAGTGGCGCCACCATTAATCAATACCGTGAGAAGCGTGAATTAATTGAAATTCGTTTGCGTGGTGATCAAACTGAACGGGTGGATGTCGGATCATTATCCAGCTTAGCCGTACCCACTTCCAATGGAGGATCTGTACCGTTGGCGCAAATTGCTAAAATTGAATATAGCTTTGAAGATGGTTTAATTTGGCATCGTAACCGCTTACCGACTATTACGGTACGGGCGGATATTCGCAGCAAACTACAACCTGCGACAGTGGTAGGGGAATTGGCTGAAAAAATGGATCAATTGCGTGCGGAACTACCCAGTGGCTATTTGGTTGAAGTGGGCGGAACGGTTGAAGAGTCGGCACGTGGACAAAGCTCTGTTAATGCTGGTATGCCCTTTTTCTTGGCTGTGGTGATGACGCTATTGATGATTCAGCTCAAGAGTATGTCACGCGCCATGATTGTGTTATTGACTGCGCCTTTGGGCTTAATTGGTGTGGTGCTGTTCTTGTTATTGTTTAATAAACCGTTTGGCTTTGTCGCGATGTTAGGAACAATTGCACTGTCGGGCATGATTATGCGCAATTCTTTAATTTTGATTGATCAGATTGAACAAGATATTCAAGCTGGGCATGATCCTTGGTCGGCCATTATTGATGCGACGGCACGACGTTGTCGCCCGATTGTGCTGACTGCATTGGCTGCCGTCTTGGCCATGATTCCGTTATCGCGCAGTATTTTCTTTGGCCCAATGGCCGTTGCGATTATGGGCGGATTAATTGTTGCGACCCTGTTGACGCTGTTCTTCTTACCTGCATTGTATGCACAATGCTTTAAAGTGAGAAAAAATACTGAGAGTCACTAAATTTGTGACAATAATGAGGTGCGAAATATTGAAAATTTCAATATAGTAGCACCTTATATTCTTATACATTTCTCTAAAGCAATTTACTGCAGATTAAAAAACTAAGCGTGTAGTAAATGGGGTTAAAATGCACATGAAGCAAGACAACTTAAGCCGACTTCGCCGTTCTATCGCGATTTCTTATGTCTTCATGTTTTTCGCTTTATTTACTGTGATCAGTGGTGTATTTGCATACTGGTATGCGCGAAAAATCACACAAGTAGATGATGTGGAAGTTTGGTTGCAAGCTCAAGCATTGTGGGTCATGCGTAATATTGTGATTTATGCCATTTTGGTTATTTTTGCTGCACTGTGGTTTATTCCGCTGATTTTCTTTTATTGGGATAGCGCACTTTGGGTCACCGGTTGTACCGTTGCTGGTGTGGTATTCTCACTTATCGCCTTTTTGTTTTTGCTTAATGCGTGGCTTAAAGGTCTGTCTCGCTTTGTCAAAAATAAAGCTGTTTTCTAATCGAATTCAACTTTTTTACACCATCCCCCTTGTAAAATTTGGATTGACCCCCAATTTCAGTCCACAGTTAAGTATTAATGAAATTCCGTGAGGAGCATCGCCAGACATGGCTAAACGTGATTATTATGAGGTTTTGGGCGTCGCTAAAACCGCTAGTGATGATGAAATTAAAAAAGCCTACCGTAAGTTGGCGATGAAATATCATCCAGATCGTAACCCAGACAACCCTGAAGCTGAAGATAAATTTAAAGAAGCTGCTGAAGCTTATGAAATTTTATCGGATGGCGAAAAACGCAGTATGTATGACCGTATGGGGCACAGTGCCTTTGAAGGTGGTATGGGCGGCGGCGCTGGCGGCTTTGGTGGTGGTTTTAGCGCAGAAGATATTTTTAGCCAATTTGGCGATATCTTTGGTGGTGCTTTTGGTGGCGGCGGTGGACGCGGTCAACAACGTGCACGTCGTGGATCCGACCTTCGCTACGTCATGGAACTGACCCTTGAAGAAGCGGTTAAGGGCGTGAAAAAAACCATTACCTTTACTGCACCCGCACCATGTGATGCCTGTGATGGTAAAGGTTCAAAAAATCCTAAAGATGTTCAAACTTGTCCGACCTGTCATGGTGCGGGCCAAGTGCGTATGCAACAGGGTTTCTTCTCTGTGCAGCAAACCTGTGGCAGCTGTCGTGGTCAAGGCACCATCATTAAGAACCCATGTACGAAATGTCATGGTTCTGGTGTGTCTGATCGTCAACAAACCCTTGAAGTGACTATTCCTTCAGGCGTAGACAATGGCGACCGCGTCCGCTTAACGGGCAAAGGCGAAGCCATTCGTGATGGCCAGTCTGGTGATTTATACGTCGAAGTTGTTGTGCGTGAACATGAAATTTTCCAACGTGATGGCGCAGACCTCTATATGGATGTGCCAGTCAGCATTGCTGATGCTGCGTTGGGTAAAGAAATTGAAATTCCGACACTGGAAGGTCGTGTTAGTTTGAAAATTCCTGAGGGAACTCAAACCGGCAAAATGTTCCGCTTACGTGGTAAAGGGGTTAAACCTGTACGTACCAGTATGCAAGGTGATTTACTCTGCCGCATTGTGGTTGAAACACCAGTGAATTTAACCGCGCGTCAACGTGAGTTGTTAAAAGAATTGCAAGACACTATGGATGGTGATGACAATAAATCATCACCGAAGAAAAAATCATTCTTTGGCTTATTTGATTAATTCAAATCACCAAGATGTAAAAAAGGGGAATATTCAATATTCCCCTTTTTTATGCCCGCTTAATCGGTTATTCAATGATGGGCTGATCAATGGCATTGACATCGACCATTTGCGCTGCTGCTTCGTCAGTCGATGCTTGCTTGGTCGTTGCCTGAGTAGTGTCTGCTTGAGTGGCTGTGGTACTACGAGGCTGAACACTGATTTTGACTTGGGACAAGCTTTCTAAAGTATCTCCCGCTTGAATTGCAGGTTCTGCCCACGCTGTGGTGACGAGGGTTGCCATAAAAACAGTTAACGCGATTTTTTTCGAATGCATCCTGATCTCCTTATAATTCATCTTTTTATCATTCGTGCTGCGTAGTCTGCGTCGCGATGTTTACAATCAGATGAAAATAAGCGGCCAAAAGCATTTATTTTTTCAGGCTGAAATGGGTATACCTGATCTATTGGGTTTATGCCACGTTTGCTGCATTGAATTGAGTATTGATTTCAAAATAAGTCGGTTGAATTGATCTATTTTCGATGAAATATTTAGCCTTGCAACTTAGTCTCCGTACAGAGTTTTGCTATAGTAAGAACAATTTAGAATCAACATTAGGAATATGTTATGTCAGCAGCTCCACGCATTGGTGTATTGGGTGCAGGCGGTCGTATGGGACGCATCCTTATTCAGGCCGTCCATGAGGCAGGTTATCAACTTGCAGCCGCAGTTGAACGCCCTGAAAGTAGCTTGATTGGTACAGATGCAGGCGAGCTTGCAGGGATTGGTGCAGTGGGTGTCAAGGTGGTGGGTCAGCTACAAGATGTCTTAAAAGACTGCGATGTGGTGGTTGATTTTACTGCGCCAGTGGCGACTCAACAGCATTTAAAATTGTGCCGTGAAGCGGGTGTTGCGATTGTGATCGGCACCACAGGGATGAACGATGAACAAAAAGCATTTCTGAATGAAAGTGCAACGCAAACCCCTGTAGTGTATGCCGCGAATTATTCAGTGGGGGTAAATGTATCAATTAAATTGCTAGAACTTGCATCAAAAGTTTTTGGTGACACCGTTGATATTGAAGTGATTGAAGCGCATCACCGTCATAAAGTCGATGCACCATCAGGTACTGCACTGATGATGGGTGAAGCGATTGCGGGTGCTTTGGGTCGTGATCTTAAAGAAGATGCCGTGTATTGCCGTGAAGGTCATACAGGTCCACGTGAACGCAAAAGCATTGGTTTCCAAACCATTCGTGGTGGAGATATTGTCGGTGAGCACACCGCAATGTTTATTGCCGATGGTGAGCGTGTTGAAATTACCCATAAAGCCACTAATCGAATGAACTTTGCTGCGGGTGCGATACGCGCTGCTGCATGGGTGGTTGGCCGTGAAGCGGCTAAATATGATATGAAGGATGTACTTGGTTTTAATGAGATTCAAGTATAAAAATTCAGCAAAATCATTTATAACAAGATAACAAAATTAAAATAAGAAGTTCAATGGAATGAAAAAAGTGATCTTGATGACTTGTGCTGTAGCAATGTTTGCTACGGCACAGGCTAAACCGCTTGATAATGCCAAGCTCAGTATGAATAAAAACAATATTAAAGTTTGGACTTATCAGAATAGTCAAAACCCCGTCTTTTTATACAAAGCCGAAACCATCTACGATACGCCTTTGGAAAAAGCCGTTGGGCTGATTTTAGATGTCGATCATGCGGTGAAATGGGTGCCGTATATGGGTAGCGTCAAAGTCCTGTCACGTGATGATAAAAAAGGCGAATTTTTGTTGTATATGGTGCTCGACTTTCCTTTTCCACTAAAAGACCGTGATTTAGTGGTACAAGGCAAAATGGTCAAAGATGCTCAAGGTGTGATTAGCATTAAAAATAAAGCCATTGATAAAGGCTATGCCAAAAATCCAGATTATGTCCGCTTGACCCATTATGAAGGAGATTGGAGCTTTCAAAAATTGGCCAATAATAAAGTCAAAGTCTCGACTTATGGCTATGCCAACCCTGAAGGTTCGATTCCTTTAACTTTTGTGAATATGTTTGTGCAACAACAACCGTATCAGATGCTACAGAAGATGAAGCTGGAGCTGGCTAAACGGAGCAGTATTCCTGCTTTGCCCGAAGCATTGCGCTAAAGTTGGAAATTAAAAAAAGTCCGCAGTAGGCGGACTTTTTTTCTTACCGCTATGCAATCAGCATTGTTGATAGTTCAACGCTTTGAGGGCTGCCAGTTTCATTTGAATCAGCAGTAAAACAAGTGCAATCAGACTCATTCCCGCTCCGATAAATGAAACAGCGCTATAACTCAGCCCCATATTCAGCACACTTGCACCTGCAATCGCGCCCAAAGCATTGCCTAAGTTAAATGCACCCACATTTACCGAAGAAGCGAGACTCGGGGCATCATGGGCGACTGACATGACGCGCATTTGCAGGGGAGGAACGACCGCAAAAGCCGCTGCGCCCCAAATGATTAAGGCCAGTGCAGCACCGAAGCTGCTGGTGGCCAACAGTGGGAACAGCAACATCATCAGCATCAGCAGGAGTAAAAAACCCATCAAGGTTTTATCTAAGGACAGATCGGCACATTTTCCACCGCAATAATTTCCAATTGAAAAACCCAGACCAATGAAAACTAACATCAGGGTAATTTGTGCGGGTGAAGCATGGATCAAGGCTTTTAAACTGGGTGCAATATAGGTGTATAACGCGAACATGGCCCCTGCACTCATCACCGTGGTCAATAATGCCAAGACAACGGGCAAACGGGTTAAGACTTTAAGCTCTTGTTTAATATTGGGCTGATGATTGGCTGTACCTTCAGGTAAGGCTTTCCATAGTGCAAGCATGGTGATGAGGCCCAGTAGAGAGATCCCCAAAAAAGACATGCGCCAGCCCAGATGTTGTCCAATCCAAGTGGCGAGGGGAACGCCGCCAATATTGGCAATGGTCAGTCCCATAAACATCATGGCGACAGCACTGGCTTGTTTATCTTTGGGTACAACACTGGCAGCCACCACTGAACCAATGCCGAAGAATGCACCGTGGTTTAAACTGGTGATCATTCGCGCGCCCATCAGCCCCAAATAATTTGGTGCGAGCATGGCCAAAATATTGCCAATGCTAAAAATAGCCATCAATAAAATTAAGGATTGACGTTTTGGGTAGCGACTCAGCCACAAAGTGATGAAAGGGGCAGCCAACATCACTCCCAAAGCATAGGCACTAATCAGCATGCCTGCGCGTGGGATGGAAATATTAAAATCTTGGGCAATTTCGGGTAGAAAACCCATCGGTGAAAATTCGGTAGTGCCAATGGCAAAGGCACCCACAGCGAGCGCCAGTAACGGAAAATTAATTTTCATCAGTGGGCCTTCATTGCATAGCCGTGCAATTTTTGCTGCATTTGCATCAATTTGCGCTGTATTACAAGGCTATAATTGACTGCAAATGTGGTCTTGCTGGCATCAATCACCGTTTGTCCAGCGAAGTGAAGTGTCATAACACCGAATGGGGAAGCCAACATGCTTTACTTCATCTTTAGTTTTTTAAGATGGGGTTATTTTGATGATTTTATTGTTGCTAAAAAATGCGCTAATTTGCAAAATATTATTGACTAGAAATCAATAAAGGGATGGAAGATGAAATCGACCATTGAAGAATTACATGCCTTTGTCACGATTGTGGATAGTGGCTCGATTGTGATGGCCGCAGAGCGTTTAGCACAAACCACATCTGGGGTGAGCCGTGCTTTACAACGTCTTGAGAATAAACTGCATGTGACCTTACTGGAACGTACCACGCGTAAATTGAAACTTACTCAAGAGGGACAATTATTTTTAGATCGAGCACGTAAAATTTTAAATGATTTAACCGAAGCCGAAGATGCATTATTAAAGTCAGATACCGACACCTCTGGGCTGATTCGAGTCGATTCAGCGACACCGTTTGTCCTGCATGTGATTGTGCCATTGATGCGCGAATTTATGCAGCTTTATCCCAATATTGAAATTGAATTGAACAGTAATGATCAAGTGATCGACTTATTGGAACATAAAACAGATGTTGCAATCCGCTTTGGGCAGCTAAATGATTCAAGTTTACATGCCAGATTATTATGTAAAAGTCGTTTGTATATTGTCGCCAGCCCTGAATATTTAGAAAATTATGGCTACCCGAAAAGACCGAGCGATATTTTAAAGCATGCGCAAATTGGCTTTAGTAAAGTGAATCATTTAAATACTTGGCCCATTCGTGTCAATGGCGAACAGCTAACGGTTCATCCCAAAATTAAAGCTTCCAATGGGGAAACTGTACGTCAAATGGCATTGGATGGTTTAGGCATAACCTGTCTATCTGCTTTTTTAGTACAGCAAGATCTTCAACAAAAACGACTGGTTGCTTTATTCGAAGATCAAATTGAGCGATATGAACAGAGCATCCATGCTGTCTACTATCAACAAGAACATTTGCCAAAGCGTGTCCGTTTATTTATTGAGTTTTTAGTACAAAAGCTGTCAAATTATCCATCGTTTTCTGGGGAAGCAAATCTAAACTGAGTAAGGTTTGAATTTCTCGCTGTTCATGATTCAGCAATTTTAATTCAAAATGTTGTGCAGAGCTTTGGCTGCATTGAAATTTTAAATCCTGCTGTTGAGGCATAAGGGTTCGCATCTCATGGTCTGAACTGACGTGATATTGATACAGACGTTGTGCTGATGTTTCGTGCAACGTGGGTTGCATATGCTGCAATTGGTATTGCCCCAGTTGTTGGGTTTTTAAAAACCCTTCAATTAAAGACTTACAAATAAAGTGCTGTTTTTGTGCCAAGGCATTGCTCGGTTGAGGTTGGCAAGCCATTAATAAAAAACCAATACTCAAGATTGCTATACTGCATTTCATTATTTTCATGGACGACTCCTTTTAGGTTGATGGACTGTAAATGCAGCATAAATCTGTTATGTTGATAGATACAGATACACAGAATGCTAAAAAATGAGTACAGATGAATGACATTTCAATATCAAATATTGGCAGAACAAATTGCCGATAAAATTCAGCAAGGGGAATTACAAGCAGGGCAACGTTTAATTTCGCTACGGCAATGTGCCGAGCAGCAAAATGTCAGCATCAATACAGTCAAAAATTGCTATGAATTATTAGAAGCGCAAGGGCTGGTCTTTGTGAAAAATAAGTCGGGCTATTTTGTCAGTGCAGAAAAATCGGTTGTACAGCATACTCAGCGCCCGACCCATCCCGATTTTCAATCTCAGCCCAGAGATGTGTCTAATTTAGAATTACAAATTGAGATTCAGCAAGCCTCGATCAATAATAAATTGATTCATTTGGGCGCTATTCAAATCTCGCCTAATTTGGTTCCCGTCGAAGTTTTACGCCGTTCCATTCAGCGTGCTTTAAAGCATAGTAAGCCTGAAGATTTTTTATATAGTGATAAGCAGGGACATATTCGCTTACGAGAAGCCTTATCTGAACATTGGGCAGAAGATGGTTTTTATATTGCGAAGAATGATATTTATATCAGCAATGGTTGCATGCCCGCATTGTCGGTGGTGATTCAAAGTCTGACCGAAATAGGCGATAGTATTATTGTTCCTACACCTAATTTTAATGGTCAGTTGCAACTTTTGGCAGTTTTAAAGCGCAAAATTGTAGAAATTCCAGCGGATACCAATGGATTTGATTTAGAGCGTTTAGAGCAAGCCATGCAAAGTACAGGCGCAAAAGCCTGCTTGCTGACGGCAAATTTTCAAAATCCATTAGGTTTTAGTTTAACCAATGCGCAGAAAGAAAAAATTGCACAGTTAGCCAGTCGCTACCAATGTTATGTGATTGAAGATGATATTTATGCCGAATGCAGTTTTAGTTTAAAACGACCCCTGCCAATTCAATATTGGGATCAACAAGGCTATGTGATTTTTTGTGGATCGGTCTCTAAATCATTGTCTACCGCCTATCGAGTGGGCTGGTTTTGTATCCCACAACGATTACAACATTTACGTGCCCAATTGCTAATGCAGAATGTGGCCGTCAATACACCGCTACAATTGGGTCTTGCCGACTTAATTTATAGTCGTGCTTATCGTGAACATTTAACCACGCTCAAACCCATTCTTATGCTACAGGTTGAACAATATCGACAATTCATCATTACTGCTTTTCATCAGGTGGAGATTGGTTTAAATCAACCCCGTGGTGGTTATGCACTCTGGGTTCAATTGCCTGATCAAATTGATGGTTTAGAGATGTATCATTTTGCACAACAGCAAGGAATTAATATTGTACCTGGTGAGGTCTTTGGTGAAGATGGACGTTATAAGAATTGTATTCGCTTAAATGCGGGGCATGAATTGTCTGATGAAATTCGTGAGGCGATTGTGCTCTTGGCGGATTGGACCAGAGAACAATTAACATCGGCACAAGTTGCTTAAATCTCCCAGAAGAAAGTAGGGTACGGTTGGACTGATTCTGCCTGATAGAAGGGGCAGTTGAAACATTTTATTTAAGGATATGGTGTTTAAACCCATAACCTAGGTTGTGGGTTTAAACACCATGACTTACATTTCAAATCAAAGGCAGTAGATCTACTGCCTGAGGCTATTCTTTTAAAAATCAGCTTTTAATACAATACGGTAACGCGCTTTACCTGAATGCAAATGTTGCAGTGCTGCATTTAATTCTGACATTGGAAAGACTTCAATTTGCGGTGCTATATTTTTCCGTGCTGCAAATTTTAATAATTGACGTAATGCAGCAGGTGAACCGGTTGGTGAACCAGTAATGGATTTCGAACCACCAATTAAACTCCCCGCATTAATTTTCAGGGGTTCAAGCACTAAGCCTAACATGTGAATAGCGCCATTTGGTGCCAGTGTGCCAATAAAGGCAGGCCAATTGAGGGTGACATTGACCGTACTGAGCAGTAAATCAAATTTGCCATGCTGTGCTTTGATGGCATCAAGATCACGGCTATTGACCACATGGTCTGCACCCATGGCTTTAAGCTCGTCAGTTTTATCTAAACTAGACGTAAATGCGGTAATTTCACAGCCCCACGCTTTGAGTAATTTAATTGCCATATGCCCTAAACCCCCAATTCCAATCACGCCTACATGGTGAGTCGCTTGAATTTGATGTTTTAAAAGTGGGTCAAATACGGTAATCCCCCCGCAGAGCAGTGGACCTGCACTTTCTGGATCTAAATCTTCGGGTAAGGGAATCACCCATTGCCAGCCAGCACGCACTTTGTTGGCAAAACCGCCAGCATGTCCAACAATCGTTGCAGTTGAACCGCCTGTGCAAAGGACTTGTTGTCCTGAAATACACGGATCACAGTACTGGCAACTTTCTGCTGTCCAACCAATACCAACACGTTGTCCCACTTTTAGCCCTTTGGCTTCTGAACCGAGCTGCGTGATGATGCCAATAATTTCATGCCCTGCGACCACAGGATAAACCGAAGAATTCCATTCATTATTAATCACCGAAACATCAGAATGGCATAAACCACAGTATTCAACTTGGACTTCGACTTGGTGGGCTTGTAACTCTCCCGCATCAAATTGATAGGGTTCAAGTGCTGCACCTGCTTGCATAGCGGCATAAGCATGGATGATGTTGTCATTCATAGTGGAATCCTTTTATTCTTGTGGTGAAGTATTAATTTGATTTAAAAGCACAGTGATTTTCATGATCATCGACCATACCCACTGCCTGCATAAAGGCATAACAGGTGGTCGGCCCAACAAATTTAAAACCGTTCTTTTTTAACGCTTTTGACATGCTTTGGCTGATGTCGGTTTGAGCCGGTGCTTGTCGATAATCAGCAACATCATTGTGGATGCTTTGCTGTTCGACAAAACCCCAGAGCCATTGGCTGACATCAATTTGTTGTTGTTTTAAATGTTGCCACGCAATGGCATTGTCACGGATGGCTTTGAGCTTACCAATATGCCGAATCAAGCCTGCATCTTGTAGCATGTGTTCTAATTGAGGATCACTAAATTGGGCAATCTCTGCAATGGAATATTGAAAAAAATGCTGCCGATAACTGTCGCGCTTTTTCAGCACAGTAATCCAAGATAAACCCGCTTGTTGTCCTTCTAGACAGAGCATTTCAAATAAATGGCCTTCATCATGAACCGCTTTTCCCCATTCATGATCGTGGTAAGCCATATAAAGTGGATCATTGGAGCACCAACCACAGCGTTGTACCGACATTTTTTATGCTCCTGAAGTGACTTAAAGTTTAAATTCAGCCCACTGATCTTGTTGATTATCCCAATAGAATAGTTCAGCTTGCGGTAAATCTGTGAATTGAATCCACATATCTGTTCCCGTTTTTTCTGCAAAACCCGTGCTAATCAAAAGCGCCTGTTCAGTGATTTCCATCACCCAGCCTTGATGGCTTTGCCCAGCCAAAACAATTTTTTGTTGATTGCCTGATTCAGCAAATTCGACCAAACGATTGATCAGCGCTTCTGACATGAATAGTTCCTAAAAATTAACGTAAATAAGGATAGGGGTTGACCACACCACGACCTTTACCGTCGAGATAAATGCCATAGTGTAAATGTGGTGCAGTATGACGTGCATTGCCGGTATTACCAACATAACCAATCAAATCACCTTTTTTGACATAATCCCCGACATTTAAACCACGTTTGTGGTCATCAAGATGGGCATAATAATGCCAAGTTCCAGCAGGCCCCATAATCCAAACCACTTTACCACCCAAATTGTTATTGCGTAAGTCAGCAATTAGGCCTTCTGTAGCACTGAACACTTTTGTTCCACGTGGAGCCATAATATCAATGCCTTCATGCTTGCGTCCGTGACTCCGTGCGGCAGCCCACGTATCACGTAATTGTTTGGCTTTTATATGGTGTACTGGAATAGGCAGTGACGATTTTAACTGCATATTTTTCAGCTTTTGCACTTGATCAAGGGGAAGTGGTGTTGTGGCGGGCTTTTTAGGCGTTGAGGTACATGCTGCAATCCAGAGGATGCTAAACCCCAATAATAATGTCGAAATAAAACGCAGCACTGTTCATCCTTTTTTCATTCTAATAGGCGTGAAAATTCTTTGAATCACAGTGCCTGACTATGTCATAAACGAAGGGCAGAGATCAATTTTTTCATGGCTGTGGGAATTCCGATTTCTGTTGCAATTTGTGTCGCGAGCCATGTGCCATTTAATTCGATGGCAAGATGTTCTTGTTGATCCGCAGCGACCTCAAAGCAGATGGCTTCAAGTTGCCAAGTGAAATGGGTAAAGCTATGGCTAATTTCAGTACGTTGAATGACTTTTTTCAGTCCTAAAGCTTGGCACTGTGTTGCAAATTCGGCGGGATTTTCAATAATCGGTAAACACCATAAGCCACCCCATAAGCCACTATTCGGACGTTGTTGCCATAACCATTGCTGATTCGATTGAATCACTAACACTTGTGCTGATTTGATCGGTACGGCTTTTTTCGGTTTTTTAAATGGTAGCTCTGTTTCTAGCCCTTGTTGATGGGCTTTGCAGTGTTGTTGCATCGGGCAATATAAACACAGCGGTTTTTTCGGTGTGCAGACCGTGGCACCTAAGTCCATAATCGCTTGGGTATAATCATGATTACGTTCAGTCGGGCACAACGTTTCAGCCAATTGCCACATCGCTCGTTCATGGATGGGTTTAGATAAGTCATCTTCGATGGCAAAAAAACGTGCCAGAACTCGTTTCACATTACCATCCATAATCACGCCATATTGACGTAAACCCAGTGACATCAATGCGCCACCCGTTGAGGGGCCAATTCCGGGAAGTTCAATCCATTGTTGTAATGTACTTGGGAAATGTCCTTGTTGGCTGACAATGCCAGCGGCTTTATGCAAATTGCGGGCACGTGCGTAATAACCGAGTCCAGCCCAATAAGGCGCTACATCGTCCCAGCTGGCTTGCCCTAAAGCTTCAACGGTTGGGAATCGGGAGATAAAGCGTTCAAAATATTGCAGTACTGTTTTAACTTGAGTTTGCTGTAACATAATTTCAGACACCCAAACCTGATAGGGATCATCGATCACTTGCCATGGCAAGTCATGGCGACCATGCACATCGAACCAAGCAAGAAGGGCTTCGGCAAAAGAAAACTGTGACATACGAACCGCATATTTGGAATAGATGAATAGTATAGCGAAAACTGGGTCAGGCTGTGGCTCAGAACAGATACAAAAATAACGACATAAAAAATGATGCCGCAGCATCATTTTAAATAAAGTAGGGAGCTACTTTAGCTTTATTCACCAACCATGCCCCAACGCTCATCCAATTGCAATGTCTGACCTTCATAGCGCGGAATGATATGTAAGTGTAAGTGTTCAGATGCTTCACCAAAGACCTTGCCATCATTAAAGCCAATATGGAAGCCTGAGGGTTGGTGGCGCAGTTGCAGTTCATTACGCGCAAGCTCAAGTAAAGACATTAAGCTTTTACGTTCTTTGTCCGTGATATCAAAAAAAGAGCTGACATGGCGTAGCGGGACAATGACACAATGGCCTTTAGATAATGCATTCGGCTCGGGTAAAATTACACCAAAGTCATTTTTATCAATGATGTCATATTCATCAAAGTTGCAATATGGGCAGTTGTTTTCAGTCATTGTTATATCCTCTTCAAAAATATAGTGTTTAAAATATTCATGTCATTGGATGGATCAATATAGCATAACTAGATTGACCTCGTTATTATTCGCCAAGTCGGTTTTTGAATAACGCATACATGGCAGATAAACCTTTTTGTTCTGCATCGACGTTATAGCCCAGATCAACACCATTGGCTTTAGCACGTTCATCTGCAAGAGGGTTGCTAAAACCATGCTTCGCATCTTCAAAGATAATCACTTCATGTTCCACCTGAGCGGCATACATTTCTTCTTTAAAGCGAGCCACATCATCTAAGCTAACCATGCTGTCGAGTTCTCCGTGAAGAACTAAAATCTCAGCTTTAACAGTTCCCAGTTGAGCTGGTGCTTTCGGAGTCAATGTACCATGGAAAGTGACCACCGCTTGTAAAGGTGCACCAGAACGTGCCAGATCAAGCACCACTTTGCCACCATAACAGAAGCCTACCGCTGCCAGTTTATCTGCATTGACTTCTTCTTGCGCGGCTAATGCTGCTAAACCCGCAGACGCACGAGTCACAATCGTTTCAGGGTCATTAAAGGTTTGCATCATCCATTCACTGGCTTGAGGGACGTTGGTGGTTACTTTTTTATCACCATACATGTCAATGGCGAGGGCTGCATAGCCATGTTCAGCAAGTTCACGTGCACGTTGTTCAGTGTACTCATTTCGTCCCCACCATTCAGGCGCGACAATCACCCCCGCGACAGGTTTTTCTGATTCAGGTGCGGCAAAATAGCCAATTAAAGTTGTTCCATCTTGGGCAGTGTATTGGATTTCGCGAGTTTTGATGGTCAGCGCCATTTATTTTATCCTTGTATGTTGTATTAAGTGAAAAATATACGAATTAAAACATCGAAATTGATTTCTTTGTTGATTGTGCAAGATTGATCTATTTTGACTTTACACTATTCTAAATAAATTGAAATAGGCTTTTAATCAGCGGTTTTTTGAAGTTTAAGTGATTCATAAATATTAAATATATTTTTATTATATTGAGCAGAAAAAGCAGATGAGCTATGTATTTCAATGAATGAATGCTGTTGATATTGAAAAAAAAGTGTTGCTGTTGAATGAATTAAAGCATAAAAAAATAGCGCGTCAAAATAAGCATTTTTATGGCTCAAACTGATCTGGTCGCTATTCTTTTATATGCATTTACTCGTTTATTTACTCGGTTTAGCTAAAATTTCAATCAGTTCTACATCAAAAATTAACGTGCTATTCGGTTCTATCACATCACCAGAGCCAATTTGACCATAGCCAAGTTGGGGGGGGATGAAGAAACGATATTCAGCACCTTCTTTCATCAGTTGTAAGCCTTCCGTCCAGCCTTGAATGACTTGGCTGACTTGAAATTCAGCTGCTTGATTCCGTGCAATTGAACTATCAAAAACAGTGCCATCAATTAAACGACCTTCATAATTCACTTTAACAATAGAATTTGCTTTAGGTGATTGGCCTGTACCTGGTTTAAGTATTTGGTATTGCAAACCCGATTTAGTGGTGTAAACACCTTGTTTATTTGCATTGGCTGCTAAAAATTCAGCGCCAATTTTGGCATTGGCATCTGCTTTCTTTTTTAACTCAATAAGTTGTTTTGCATCACTTTGCTTTTTATGTTGCGTTAGGACGCGTGCCATTTCTTCATCAGTCAGTGCCGATTTACCGCCTTGAGCTGCTGTTTTTAAACCCAGTATGAATGCATCTAAGTCCAAATCTTTGACCGATTCGGCATTGCTGCGTCCCATTAAATAACCAAAGCTGTAGCCGACTTGTTCATTCAAACTGCTGCTGTTGGTCACCGTTTTTGCAAAACCTGTTGTGGTCAATATGCATAAACAAAGCAATGTTATCGGTGTTTTCATACGCTTATCTCAAGATAAATCAGGAGAGCAAAAGCTCTCCTTCAATTTTTATTTTACTTTGATCAGTTCAACATCAAAAATAAGGGTGCTGTTTGCAGGAATCATGCCCGGAACACCTTGTTCACCATAGCCTAATTGCGAAGGGATATAAAGTGTGGCTTTGCCACCTTCTTTCATCAATTGCAGACCTTCAGTCCAGCCCGGAATGACTTGATTCAATGGGAATTCAATCGGTTCACCACGGTCAATTGAGCTATCAAATACTTTGCCGTCAACCAGTTGACCTTTGTAATGTACCGTCACCATAGAGTTTGCAGCAGGTTGTTTGCCTGTGCCTTCAGTGATGATTTTGTACTGTAATCCAGAAGCCGTTGTTTTTACACCAGGTTTTTTCGCGTTTTCAGTTAAGAAAGAATCACCCGCAGTTTGGACTTGTTGTTCTTGTTGAACTTGCTTTTGTTGCATTTCTTTTTGGAACTGCTCATATGCTTTTTGCAATTCTTCTTCGTTATATGCTGGTTTATTTCGGGCATGACCTTCACGTACGCCTGTAACAAAGCTATTAATATCTAATTCAGGAGGTGTTTGATGTGCAACTTCATAACCCAATGCATAACTAATTTTTTCAACAGCAGAAGCATTTTTTGAAGCTTTAGATGTCACAGTCGCAGGGTTTTGAGTCGCATAGTAAACAGGTACAAGTGCAGCACCGCCTAAAAGAACAGCGACAGCGATGGGTAAGGCTTTACTCATAGGTTTTCCCAAATTCATTTTATATAAAAAAAGTTGCATTAATTTTAGCAGACTTTTCTATCCAACACGTTTCGAGCGATCCGTATTGTATAGAAATTCAATATATTCTGATTAACCTCATTATTCTATAATTAGCTGAATAATAAAAACATTTTTAATACATTAAAATAGCAAATTTTTGTTCATTTAGACAATCAATTCTAAGTTTTTGTTTTAAATGTTATTTATAGATCAATTTTTTTTAGCAGTAAATCAAATTAAAAAAGTCAGAGAAGATCTCTGACTTTTTTAATTAATGCTGTTTAATCATTATTTTTTGATGCTTTATAGCCATAAGCATAGTTATAGCCGTAACCATAGCCGTAACCACCAGAGCCTCGTTGAATATCATTCAGAATAAAGCCATTGACTTTAACCCCAACTTGTTCAAAACGATTTACAGTCAATTCAAGTTCTTTCATTTGTGATTTTGCATAGCGTGCAATGACAAGATTCACGCCAGCGTATTGAGAAATGATAATTCCATCGGTCACTGCAAGCACAGGGGGGGTATCAATAATAATGTGATCATACATCGGGGAAAGTTGCTCAAACATGGCAGCAAACTTTGCTGAACTTAAAAGTTCTGAAGGATTGACCGGACTTTTACCTCGAGTAATCACATCTAAATGAGGAATTTCTGTGGGCTTAATAATGCTGTCAAGCGTTTGTTGGGTATTTAAATATTCAGCTAAGCCGGGTAGGTTGTCATGGTTGAAGTATTTGTGTAAATAACCGCGACGCATATCCGCATCAATAATCAGTACCCGTTTATTACTTTGCGCCAAAATAGCGGCTAAGTTGGTTGAAATAAAAGATTTACCCACTTCTGGCGCAGGACCTGAAATCATAATGATATTGTTTTTTGCGTTATTTAAAGCAAAGTGAATCGCGGTACGCATACTACGCAAGCTTTCAATGGCAATATCATCGCCATTTTTAATGGCCAAAATAGGAATGGTCTTTTTCTTTTTCAATAACTTGATCCGGCTTTCCTGAGCAGGTGAGCGAGGAACCGTGGCATATACCGGTAAATCCAACTCATTTTCAATTTGATTTGAATCTTTAATCCCTGAATGCATCATATTACGTAATAAAGCCAATAAGGTTCCAAGGAAACCACCCAAGAAAATGGCAAGGATTAAAATTTGCAATTTTTTCGGTTTAATCGGTTCAATTGGTAGTACCGCAGTATCCACAATACGCACATTGCCAATTTCACCGGCTTTGGCAATACGCAGTTGTTGGTAAGAGTTTAACAGCGCAGTATAGAGCTGAGTTTTTACTTCAACTTCACGGTACAGTTGCAGGTAACGGCGTTGTAAATCAGGAAGTTGTTTTAAGGTATCATTTAACTCGCCAATTTTTTTATTGATCGCGCCCAGCTGCGCATTCATTTGCTGCATGGCTGGATGTTCATTGGTGTATTTCGCAGCAGCTTCTGCTAATTTTTGTTCAATTTCAGCCTTTGATGTTTCAAGCTGAATACTTTGGGTTAAATACAGTTCAGATTCTTTAGTGACATCAACAGTATTATATTGTTGACGGAATTTATTGAACTCGCGTTCAGCAACATCCAGTTGTTGTTTTAACTCAGGGAGTTGTTCATCCAGAAATTTTAGCGTTTGTGCTGTTTCGGCAGAACGACGTTCAATATTTTGTTGACTATAAGCCACAAGAATCGAGTTGAGGACATTGGTAATGTGTTCTTTGTCTTGACCTTGGTAATTTAAACCTAAAATACCGGTCAATTTACCTTTTTCAGCCACAGAATAATTCTCTGTAATTGAAAGCATTGCTGCAGGCAAAGACATTTTTTCAATATTATAAGTATTTTTGAGTTGATCTTGCGTATAGAGGGCAATCTTCCAAGTACCATATTCCGATGTATGCTGGCTTTCTTGGTTGGTTACTGCACTAAAAATGACTTGTTTGGTTTTTGCATCTGTTAATGTGTATTTATTGCCATTCAAATTGAGCAGCAGGTTCTTATCTAGATAATAGGTTGGAATGTCAAACTTTCGAACATCAAAAGACTTGGCATCATCTTTAAAAATAACGGCGTTTTTATTATATGTGGTTTGATAGTCATGTGGACTGAGTAAACGATTAAAAAAACTATTTTCTGTACCGGAAATTTTTAAATCTAAATTTAGATCTTTAATGACAGAACCCAGTACTAAGCGTGATTTAAGCAGCTCGATTTCAGTTTGAGCTGGTTGCTTCTGCTCAATCATGCTGGATAGATCACCCAGTAAAGCTGCCGAGGTGCCTTTACTTTCTTCAACTTGTACCAATGCATCCACCGCATAAGTATCAGGCGTGGTTCTTAAATAGAGTAATGCGCAGACCAAGCTTAAAATGACGCATAGTGCAATCAGTTTCCATTGCGCAATGAGTGAAAAAAACAGCTCTTTTAAATCAATGGTATCTTCGGTATTGCTATTTTGGCTCATAATCTTGCTATCAAAAAGTTAAATATGTTTTTTCCAGTCAGCTATACAATCTTGTATTAACTGACAGGTTTCATCAAAGACCCATTGCTCATGTTGAAAAGGATCAGGCACATTTCTACTTTGCCAATAGCCTAATCGAAATGTTTTTCCTTTTGCAAAAGGCCAAGTCTGTTCTAAATGCTTTTGCTGATTTTGACTCATGACTAAAATCAGATCTGCCTTTTTAATTAAGTCAGCATTGAGTTTTTTAGCAATATGAGGCTGCATATCTATACCTAAACGCTGCATACAGAGTATTGCCTTTTGATCTGCTGCATGACCGATTAAACCAGAAATACCCGCAGACTCGATGTTCAGCTCTGGATATTCCCGTTTTAAAAAGTATTCAGCCATTGGGCTGCGGCAAATATTCCCCACACAAACCACAAGAATCTTTTGGATATTCATATTAATTGCCTAAATTGTTGGCAGTATTAACAAGACTAGAGAAAGGAAC
The DNA here is from genome assembly GCF_002135275.1 of Acinetobacter sp. ANC 4973. Taxonomy (NCBI): domain Bacteria; kingdom Pseudomonadati; phylum Pseudomonadota; class Gammaproteobacteria; order Moraxellales; family Moraxellaceae; genus Acinetobacter; species Acinetobacter sp. ANC 4973. The sequence goes on along the minus strand of NZ_NEGM01000013.1, from coordinate 1,378 downwards.
CATCTGATTGATCACACGTTGCCAGCGTGCAAGACCCGAAGCATCGACATAGACAATATCATTACTGTGCATTTTAAATTGATTGGCTAAGCCAAAGTCAGCAATGCTGGTTAAATCCAAATGATAAACTTCTGTACTAAAGTCGTTTGAATTGCTACGCACCACATAAATTTTACTACGACTGGCAGAGAGTGGATTTAAACCTAAACTTTCACCGAGAACATCACTCAGGCTCATCCCTTGATCACGCATAGGGAGGGATTGATTTTTACCTGACTCACCCATGACATAAATTTTTTGATTTTCTCTCGCATTGATATAAAGCGTGTCGTTTGGTTGAATCAGTAGATTGTGTAAAGAATAGCCTGATTTTTCCAGTTCAATACTGTTGAGTTTATAACTACGACCTTGGCGAACTAGGGTCATTGAAGCGTTGTCACCCAATTGAGGATTTACACCACCCGCTAAACCCAGAGCGGTATAAACGCTGACAGGTTGATCACTCAAGTAGAATTGACCACCTTTCATAACATTGCCTTGCACAGAAAAGCGTTGTCCCTGATAAGAGAGCACCCGTGCAATCACATCGGGCGTTTTTAAATAGCGAGAAAGTTGGCTACGTAATTCTTGGTTGACTTGTGTTAATGATTTTCCCGCAGCCTTATAGCGACCAATCATGGGAAATTGGATATAGCCATTTTGATCAATTTGATAGCCATTGGCTTGTACAGACTGCTCATTGTTAATTGTAGTGGTGGGTGGCGTAATATCAGGATAAGCCCAAAGATAAATAGAGAGAATATCACCCGCACTTAATTTATAATTTTTATGCGCTGAGCTAAATAAATGAGCATAATCTTGTTGAATGTTAACTTGCGCAGGTTGTAGAGCAGGGAGTGATTCTTGAGTGAGTTTAAGGACATTAACCGGAGTGCCAAGCTCAGTTTGATAAACACCTTCACTTGGCAAATCAAATGTTTGTAGCCCCGATGTAATCGCACATCCTGTTGTACCTGCAGTTAGCGCGCAGAGTAAAAAAAATTGGTAATATCTCACTCGAAATCCCGTTTATAAAAATAATCTGATTTTAAAAATAGTCGGCATTTTACCCTGTAATACGTAAAATATTAATAATAAATTGTAATTGTTATTTTATACCAAGATCATCGCTCGGGTATAGCTTTTCTTCATAAGTTTGATGTGGGGAGATGTTTTTGATGTTTAAAACAAGTTTTTATGAGCCAAGTGAGATGTAGTTCTCTGTATTTTAACTAAAAGTATGACTTCTAATAAGGTGCTTAAAATGGATGAAAATAAAATTTATTAATCGTTCAATTCTATTCTGGTTGATATTTGTTTTAATATTAATAATGTTAAA
>NZ_NEGM01000012.1:0-48771 GCF_002135275.1 Acinetobacter sp. ANC 4973 | reverse complement strand
GCTCGACTTGCATGTGTTAAGCCTGCCGCCAGCGTTCAATCTGAGCCATGATCAAACTCTTCAGTTTAATATTGCTTAGCACCTTAAAGGGTGCCAATCTTGGCTCATCAATTTTCTGACAAATATTTCTCAAATAAACTTCGAGTAATTTCTACCATCAATCAATGAAAATAATTTCGATCAATCAACCAGTAAAAATCCACACAAGTTGTTCTTCATAATCTCTTAATGATCTTCTTAATACTTCGTCAGTAATTAAGTCGCTCAACTTGATATTCCTTAACAACTCAGCACTTCGTGCTTCGTTTGTTTCCGGCTATCTCGTCGGGATGCTGCGTATTCTATACAGTTTATTATCTTGCGCAACCCCTAAATTCACTTATTCTTCACGTATGTCTTTTTTTTCAGCAAAAACTGCAAAAAAACTGCTTTTCTGGCTATTTTTTAGATGTTTTAACCCTAAAGAATGCTTTTTTATAAAAATTAATTTTCAGTATGCTTGTTATTAAAGACCTTCTCGCTCTTAAACAGCATATAGATCAAGCCACTTTTATTGAGTTGAAAAATAAGGCTGGTTAGATGCCTAAGTTATTCTGCTTTAACATTACTCAAATATTACAGCACTACTCAAAGGACTTTCCCACGCATAATTTTTACCAGTAAACATGCCAAGGTTCGCAACGGTCAAAAAGAAATTCTCTAATCACCTCCAGCAAAATATCTCAACAGTTATTGCATACCCACTTTTTAATTCCACAGACTCGCATTACAAAACATATTAAAGACAGCCAAAATTATCTCCTGCATGCTTTGAATTATGCTCAATGCTAGAGCTGTACTTCTGCTATTACCAATCTGAATTAGAGACTACAATCACCCATATATCGTGTTTTAAAAATGAAACTCCCCTCGGGAATTTATAGCGCTAAAAAATGAGTGCGTTAAATGTCTATTTTATGAAGGTAAATACAGTCAGATATCTAAACAATATGCTTAGTATTCGTGAAGGAAGCATTATTGCTGTGTTATGTGTCAACAGCTTAGTCAAAATGATTCGCCTAAATTAGACTTCATTAAATTTTAGATAGAAAAAAAGAAAGAGATCTCTCCCAAAATCTCTCCCTTGGAGTTAGATCATTATTAGATCCATAGATGTCATTATTATAGTTATCTACATATATCGTTAAAAAAGTCTCTCGGGGGAAAGACTTAAAACTGTGCAGCTTTTTATAAAATCACTTTCTAACCATGCTTTCTACACAACAGCTAGATGAATAAATCTTATACATAAGCATATAGAAATGCAATACGAATGGAAAAATTTAACTCTTGTTTTTATAAGGTTTTTTTGAATTTACTTATCTACATAACTTATTAAGAATTTGATAAATAAAAAGCAGACCGAAGCCTTAATGCCAGTCAGTTAAGGATTTTAGAAATTAAGTCCTTAGTTTTTAGTTGTTCATGACGGAGTCTTATATTTTTTAAATCAAATACTTGGAGCTCATCTATTACTTTGGATAAGCCCAAATGAGAATCCTCAAAATATATTTTGAGTTCGCAAGAAAGGCATCTTGCGGCGCAGTGCGCCTCACCGCAAAACTCGCCAAATCCCTTTTATTGATTAATAAATCGCAGAAACTTTACTTTTTTAAAATAGTTTTGCCTCGAAGAGTTGCGGATGACGTTTCCGTGTGTCGAATAACATCATGAATTTAAAAAATAAAATGCCAGTCAATTTCTGAACTGACTGGCATTAGACCGAAGCCTGCTTTTATTTCAATGCAAGTATGCCGATTTAGTCAACAAATGTAACTTTCGCAATCGCTTTCTTACCTGCTTGAATAATATAAGTTTTGTTCTCAGTAACAGAAAAATTAACATCAACCACTGCCCAGTCGACTTTCACCGCACCACGTGCAACTGCATCTTTGGCTTGGGCTGCATTCTTAGTTAAACCGGCTGCACGCACAATAGAAGCAATAAACATTTCACCACCAAATTCACCACGAGAAATTGTGACTTCAGGTGTGCCTTCAGGTAATTCACCTTCCGTAATGATGTTCCCTGCACCTTTATGCGCATTGGCAGCAGCATCTGCACCATGAAAACGCTCAACCAATTCAAGCGCAAGAATCTTTTTCACTTCTTGAGGATTACGACCTTCTGCCACATCCTTCAATAACACGGCAATTTCATCGAGTGATTTGAAACTTAAAAGATCGAAATAACGTTCAATCAAACTATCAGGCATTGAAAGTACTTTTTGATACATCGCACCCGGCGCATCAAATACCCCAATATAGTTACCTAAAGATTTAGACATTTTATTGACGCCATCTAAACCTTCAAGAATGGGCACGGTAATACAGACTTGTGCTTCTTGCTCATAACGACCTTGCAGCGTACGACCCATTAATAAGTTAAAGGTTTGGTCCGTACCGCCCAACTCTACATCAGCCTCTAAAGCAATTGAGTCATACCCTTGAACCAATGGATACAGAAATTCGTGAATCGCAATCGGTTGATGGTTGTTGTAACGCTTAGTAAAGTCATCGCGCTCAAGCATACGGGCAACCGTCTGCTGTGAAGCCAATTGAATCAGGTCAGCAGCCGTTTTTTCAGCAAACCATTCAGAGTTAAAACGCACTTTGGTTTTATTTGGATCAAGAATTTTAAACACTTGTTCTTGATACGTTTTGGCATTTTCCAACACTTGTTCGCGTGACAAGGGTGGACGGGTTGCACTTTTACCTGTTGGATCACCAATCATCGCGGTGTAATCACCAATCAAAAACGTCACTTCATGCCCCAAATCTTGGAACACTTTTAGCTTATTAATCAGTACAGTGTGACCTAAATGCAGATCCGGTGCTGTTGGATCAAAGCCCGCTTTAATTTTTAAGGGACGATTTTCTTTAAGTTTCTTTAACAGATCCTCTTCAGAAATAATTTCATGAGTGCCTCGTTGAATGAGGGCAAGTTGTTCTTCAGCCGGCAGGAAATTTGACATCACAAAACCCAATACATCAGTTATACAATTTGTGCGATATACTAACACTTTTTCAGCACAATGCAGGCTTAACTATCATCATGACAGCGATCTATATTGGGGTAATGACCGGCACCAGCATGGATGGCGTTGACATCGTTGCTGCTTCGTTTGATCCTTTGCAGCTTCATGCCACCCTGACCTTGCCATTTGATCCAGACTTACGTGATGAACTGATGGCGCTGACCTTACCGAATGACAATGAAATTGATCGTATGGGTAAAGCGGATGTTGCTTTGGCTCAAATGATTGGTCGCGGCATTAATGAGCTGATTGAAAACAATCATTTAGATCGCAGCCAAATTAAAGCGATCGGTTCACATGGACAAACCATTCGTCACCGTCCTGAACATGGTTTTACCTTGCAAATTGGTGACCCCAATATCATTACTGAAATGACGCAAATTCCTGTAATTTCAGATTTTCGACGTCGTGATATGGCGGCTGGAGGTCAAGGCGCACCTTTAGTGCCTGCATTTCATCAAGCCTTATTTCAACATTCCAGTATTCACCGTGTCATTTTAAACCTAGGTGGCATTGCCAACGTGAGTATGTTGCCCGCAGGCAACCCAGACGGTGTGTTTGGTTTTGATACTGGCCCCGCCAATATTTTAATGGATGCTTGGTGCCACCGTTATACGGGGCAACCCTATGATGAAAATGGCAATTGGGCAGCCTACGGTCAACCGATTCGCAGCTTGCTCGACCGTTTACAAGCACACGAATATTTTTCTAAAGAACCACCGAAAAGCACAGGCCGTGAAGATTTCAACCTAGAATGGTTAGATGAACAAATTGCAGACTGGCACAATGATCTTGAATATAACGAATTAGAAGATATCCCTGAAAATATTCAAGCAACTTTACTCAAACTCACCACGCGTGCGATTAAAAAAGCCATTTATCGTTCAAACATGGATACCGGTGAAGTGTATGTCTGTGGTGGTGGTGCCTATAATTCACATTTACTTGAACAATTGCGTTGGCGGTTACGCAAACACAATTGGTCTGTTCAAACCACATCCGCGATTGGCTTAGCCCCGACATGGGTGGAAGCCACTGCTTTTGCTTGGCTGGCAATGCGCTTTGTCAATCAACAAAGTGGCAACTTACCCGCAGTCACGGGTGCAGCAGGCTATCGAATTTTAGGCAGCATTACTGCGGTATAAGTACAAATACGCAAAACAAAAGGTCTGCTTTATACAGACCTTTTATCATTCTTAGATTAACATCTTAAAACAATAGGCTTTATTGCATCATTTTTTGGGCATTTTCATTGCGAAAAGCAGCTAAAATTTGTTGTCCAGCACGCCCTGTTGGACTAAGACCCAAACGAATCTGCTCCTGACGAATTGCTTGACGGCTTTTATCGCCAATCAATCCATCGACTGCGCCAATATCATAGCCTTTATTGAGCAAAAACTGCTGAATTTCACGACGTTCTGCCCGTGAAGTACCGGCATCATCGGTCGGCCAAGCTTGACTAAAACCACCACCACCTTGTAAGCGATCAGACAAATGCGCAATCGCTAAGGCATAACTTTCCGCAGCGTTATAACTATATATAGCATCGAAATTTTTAAAGACTAAAAATACCGGACCATTCGCGCCAGCAGGTGCCATCAATCCAGCAGCACTACTGCTCGATAAATTCCCTTGAATTAAAGCACTTCCATCCGCACGAACCACACCACGACTCATCCAGCTACTTAAAGGTTTTTTATTGCGACGACTTTCTCCACCAATCGGTAGATCTTCTGGAATACGCACTTCAAAACCCCAAGGCATACCTGTTTGCCAACCGCGTTTTTTTAAGAAATTTGCAGTAGAAGCCAAGGCATCAGAGGTACTGGATACCAAATCACGACGACCATCACCATCAAAATCAACAGCTAACTCTTCATAGGTTGAAGGCATAAATTGAGTATGACCAAATGCGCCTGCCCATGAGCCTTTCATCTGCGCTTCTGTTAAATCACCACGTTGTAAAATTCGCATGGTGGTAAAAAACTCACCACGGAAAAAGCTTTGCCGACGACCTTCGCAGCTTAAAGTGCCCAAAGCTTGTAATAAAGGATAACTTCCCGAAATTTGACCAAAATTACTTTCCACCCCCCAAACTGCCACCACGGTTTCAGCGGGTACGCCATAAGTGGCTGCAACACGATTTAACACCTCACGATGCTGTGCCAATTTTTGCTGTCCCAATTGCACCCGCTCTTCATCCACCAAACCAGATAAATAATCCCAAATCAGGGTAGAAAATTCAGGTTGATAGTTCAGTTTTTCAATCACTGAATAATCTGGGGTTAAATTTTGCGTATAACGATCATAGGTTGAGCCCGTTACACCTAAACTCATCGCCTGAGCACGTAAATTCGCAATACATTGCTGAAAATCATTTTGTGCTGTAGATGCTGTATTAAAACTGGATGGCGAAGAAGAAATACTTTGACCATTAATAATCAACTCAGCCTTGGCTTGAGTCATGGCTAAAAAAACTGAACCTAAAACGAAAGCTAAGCGACGCATAGTATCCCTAATGGTATTTGAATTTAAATTATGTTTTTACCATACCATCATCAACCCATAACGTCTGAATCAAATCGTAAATTTAAATTCATTGTTTTTATTTTAAATTCATATTTCGCTTTTTGAATTTAAAAAGTTATCCACAACAGCTGATTTTTCAAAATTTAAATTCAAAACCAACCAAAATATAAATTCAAATTCGCATATTTAAATTTAAACAGACTTTTTAAATTCAAACCTACTGTGGATAAGTTAATTTCTCTATATTTTATCTGCTTTTATATTAACAAAACTTTAAATTCAAAACTTATTTTTAAATTTAAAGTTTGAATTCATAATGCAAATTTCGCTTTGAATTCATTTTTTTAAATTCAAAATTATGGCTTTTGAATTCAAATTAAGATCATTTTAAATTTATTTTTATCTTTTGAATTTAAAAAATCTGCGCTGCTCTACCTCAGTAAAACTTAAATACAGCACACTTTTCAGGTGTTGGTTTTTTATGCAGAATATTTATGAACTATTGCATCAATGGCATGCTGTTATTTTTATTTTGTTGCAATAAATGTAGTGCTCATTCAAAAGAGGCGCAATCATGCCCGAACTTCAGGCATAAAAAAAGCGGTCATTGGCATGACCGCTTTTTTTCCATTCAATCGAAGGATTAAATGCTCATATCTTGAGTCAGTGCCAATGGCTCTGGCAAAATTTTCGCTAATTGGCGACACAAAGTGGTCAATTCAGCACTGTCATTTGGCATTAACGTGATGTGACCAATCTTACGACCTTCACGTTCAGTCTTATTATATAGATGTAAATGTGCGCCATTAAGCGCCAATACATCTTCAGACTTTGGATGCTTGCCAATAATGTTGATCATCACAGTCGGGCGAACCACTTCCGTTGAACCAAGGGGTAAACCCGCAACGGCGCGAATATGGTTTTCAAATTGCGAGCAGATAGCGCCTTCAATCGACCAGTGCCCTGAGTTATGCACACGGGGTGCCATTTCATTGGCGTATAAGCCGTTTTCAGTGACAAACAATTCCAGTGTCAACACACCGACATAATTCAAATGATTGAGCAGGCGAGTGATGTAATCCTGCGCCACAGGCTGTAAATCAGCACTGTTGGGTGCAGGAACAATCGAGTGTGACAAAATACCGTTATGATGGTGATTTTCAGCCAACGGCCAAGTTTTCACATCACCGTTCTGACCACGCACCGCAATAATCGACACTTCACGCGAAAATATCACAAAGCTTTCTGCAATCAATGAACCTGCTGGTCCCAATTCCGCCCAAGCTTGTTCCATTTGATCTGCTGAACGCAGAACAAATTGACCTTTGCCATCATAACCACCCGTGGTGGTTTTCAGGACAATCGGCAAACCCAAATCAACAACCGCTTGTTGTAAGCTGTCGAATGAATCCACTGCACGATAGGGTGCAACAGGAATATCTAATTCATCAAACAAGGCTTTTTCTGACAAACGATGTTGTGCAATGGCTAAAGCTTGACGAGGTGGATGCAAATCTTTGTTTTTGATCAAGACATCAACATCAGCCAAGGGTGTATTTTCAAACTCCAAGCTAAATACATCAGCACTGTTGATGAAATCCTGTAAACCATTTTCAGCTTTGCTTGAAATCACTTGACCCAATACAGCCGATGGACAATCTGTACTGGCTTCAAAGAAAGTACATTGAATATTCAGTGGTAGGGCAGCTTGTGCCATCATACGGCCAAGTTGACCACCACCAAAAATACCGATGGTTTTATCCATAACATGTGTCCCGTTTTAAGCTTGGCTCGGAATGTGACCTGGAATATTGTTGCTTGCCACTTTTTCAGTTTGTGCATCACGGAATTGGGCAACATTTTTTGCAATTTCAGGACGGGTCAGACCTAAAATCTGCGCTGCCATAATTGCCGCATTGGTTGCACCAGCAGGGCCAATCGCCAATGTACCGACCGCAATACCCGCAGGCATTTGAACGATAGAAAGCAATGAATCGACGCCATTTAAAATAGACGATTTCACAGGAACGCCCAGTACAGGTAAGTCCGTTTTCGCTGCACACATACCCGGTAAATGCGCTGCACCACCTGCACCCGCAATAATCACCTGAATACCACGTTCACGTGCTGTTTCAGCATATTCAAATAAACGATCCGGCGTACGATGTGCAGAAACGACTTCAGCTTCAAAAGGGACACCAAGCTGTTTGAGCATATTGGCAGTGTGTTCTAAAGTTGCCCAATCAGATTGAGAACCCATGATAATTCCAACTAAAGGAGCGTCTTGTGCAGCGGCCGCATTCATTGCAAATATTCCATAAACGAATGTAAGGAAGGATAAATCTCGACGAGAGCCAAGCTTTACATGAATCAGAAGCTCGCTATTATAGACTGAAAATTCATCTCACCAAAATTTAACAGAGACCGTACTGCGATATTTCCGCTATTTTTTTAGAAAATAATAAAAAATCATCATCAATTATAAAAAGTATTCAATGATTATTCCCAACGATGCCGTCGCGTAAAGGCGACATAAATGCCACCATTGGAGTGGGGGATATGGACATCGCCTCAATCCAACAATGGTTTTACCTACACCATGTATATAAATTCTCAATATGAAATGTGGCTGTGCAAAATTCTAAAAATTGAAATGCACTTGTGAGTCTTTACTGACTTCTAAAAACAAAATAGACACAGCCCAAAAGACACAATCCTGCCCAGATATAATCTAATTTAAAAGGCTGTTTAAATAGAAAAATCATAAAAGGCACAAAAACCAGCAAAGTCACCACTTCCTGTGTGATTTTCATCTCACCCAATGACCAACCTTGCTGCGCCAACAATCGCGTGGCAGGAATCATAAAACTGTATTCAAGCAAGGCTATCAGCCAACCAAATAAAATCGCTTGCCAAAGGGGTGCGCCATGTAAAAATTTCAGATGACCATACCAAGCCAAAGTCATAAAACAATTCGAGACAATTAAAAGAAACAGGGGAAATAACATGCTGAATTTATCTGGAACAATCGTGAATATTTTACGTTTTTTAAATAAAAAATCATGTCATTTCAGTGCTGATTTTTCTTCCCTACAATATGCCTTGAACAACACGATAAAACACATCATGCCATCCCATGAATAGATACAAGAAAAACTATCTTTTCAGTGAAACCCTTGCTATCGTTGCTTTCAAATCAAATTAATCACGACAACAGCACAATAAAAAAGTGATGTGTCTAAAACACAGCGGAGTTAAGTGTATGCATCTGCATATTTTGGGTATCTGTGGCACATTTATGGGTTCACTGGCGCTATTAGCGCGCGACTTAGGTCATAAAGTGACGGGTTCAGATGCAAATGTCTATCCACCGATGTCGACCCAACTTGAAAATGCAGGCATTACTTTAATGCAAGGCTATGACCGTAGCCATTTACAACCTCATCCCGATTTGGTGATTGTTGGCAATGCCATGAAACGCGGTATTGATGCTGTAGAATATATGCTCAATGAAGGTTTAGCCTATATTTCAGGGCCACAATTCCTAGCCGATCATGTTTTACAAGGCAAACACGTTTTAGGGGTTGCAGGAACTCACGGTAAAACCACCACTACGACTATGCTGGCTTGGGTGCTCGATCAAGCGGGTTTAAATCCGGGGTTCTTGATTGGCGGTGTGCCGTTAGGTTTTAGCGAAAGCGCACGTTTGGGCGGCGGTAAATACTTCTGTGTCGAAGCCGATGAATACGATTCTGCATTCTTCGACAAGCGCTCTAAGTTTGTGCACTACCATCCTAAAACGGCCATTTTAAATAACCTTGAATTTGACCATGCCGACATTTTTGATGATTTGGCTGCCATTCAAAAACAATTCCATCATTTAGTTCGTACCATTCCAAGTGAAGGTCGCATTATTGCCCCGATTACGGAAAGCAATATTGATGAAGTGCTCGAAATGGGTTGTTGGACACCTGTAGTTCGAACCAGTTTAGCAGCCAATGCCAAAGCAGCACTTTCTGCGGAACAACTTTCTGCTGATGGTTCACATTTTAATGTGTTAGAAAATGGTGTGGTCAAAGGCATCGTTACATGGAATATGACCGGGCAACATAGCGTTGCCAATGCCTTGGCAACCATTGCCGCGGCTGAACATGTCGGTGTTTCGATTGAACAAGCCTGTGAAGCCTTGTCGAATTTTGGTGGTGTAAAACGCCGTATGGAATTATTAGGCACGGTACGTGGCATTGAAGTGTATGACGATTTTGCCCATCATCCAACAGCCATTGAAACTACTTTAGACGGCGCACGTAAACGCCTTGCCGAACGTAAACTTTGGGCGATTATTGAACCACGTTCCAACACCATGCGTATGGGAAGCCACAAAGACGGTTTAGCTCATTCTGCACGTTTAGCCGATGAAGTAATTTGGTATCAACCTGAAGGTTTAGACTGGGATTTGCAACCCGTGATTGAAGCCGCTTCAAATAAAGCCGTAGTGGCTCGTTCACTGGAAGATATTATTCAAACAGTGGTCAGTGAGGCAGGTGAGGGCGATGCTGTCGTGATTATGTCGAATGGCGGTTTTGGCGGGTTACATCAGAAATTGATTGCTGCATTACAAGCTTAATCTATTCGTGTAAAAAAGCCCGCTTTGCGGGCTTTTTTACACTCAAAATTAGAATCATGAATAACAACAATATTCTTTTTTAATTAATCCTATAAAACTGAGTAATCAACTGCATAAACTATATTTGAGCTGAAGAATAGAAGAAGGATTAAACCTATTTTTTATCATGCTATTTCTTCAAAATGATATACATCATGTTCAAATCGCATCAATAATCAAATTAAGAGTCCAACAACGTTGAGCCCATTCTAATATTCAATGCTAAGCCTCTATATTTTCAAAACTTTCCTTATGTCCAAATATTACTTCCACATAAAAAATCAGCTTCATTTTATATTCACGGCCCTAAAGTAATTTACTTTAATTTTGAAATATCTTCATACAAATCTCATTGTAGAACAGTGCAATACCAGTACTTTTCCTACTGAGTTTATTCTACAAAAGTGCTAGCTTAAAAAATCAACAGAAAAGACTTATGAAAAGGAAGTGCTTTACGCCAATCCAACTCAATGAATAATCATAACAAGGAACTACTCCATGAAAGCCATGGTTTACTACGGTGCAAATGATATCCGCTTTGAAGAACGCCCTCATCCACACATTATTGACCCAACTGATGCTGTAATCCGCGTGACCAAAACTACAATTTGTGGCACAGACCTCGGAATTTGGAAAGGTAAAAACCCAGAAATTGAAGAACAAGCCACCCAAAAAATAGGACAATTCAATGGTCGAATCTTAGGTCACGAAGGTATTGGCATTGTTGAAGAAGTCGGAGCCGCCGTCAAAAATTTCAAGAAAGGTGATCGTGTCATTATTTCCTGTGTCAGCCGCTGTGGCACATGTGAAAACTGTCAAAAACAACTTTATGCACATTGCCGCAATGAAGGTGGCTGGATTATGGGTTATATGATTGACGGTACCCATGCAGAATATGTTCGCACTCCATTTGCTGATACTTCACTTTATCCACTCCCTGATGGTTTAAATGAAGAAGTTGCTGTATTTTTATCTGATGTCTTACCGACAGCACATGAAATTGGCGTGCAATATGGTGATGTTAAACCCGGAGATAGTATTGCAATTGTTGGTACAGGGCCAATTGGCATGGGCTGCTTATTGACCGCACAATTTTATTCCCCCGCAACGATTATTGCCATTGATATGGATGACAATCGCTTAAAACTTGCCAAAGAATTAGGTGCTACCCATACTATTAATTCAAATCGAGAAGATGCAATTCAACGTGTATTAGAAATTACTGAAGGGCGTGGTGTGGACTGTGCCATTGAAGCCGTAGGTATTGAAGCCACTTGGAATACTTGCCAACATATTGTCAAAGAGGGCGGGCATATTGCGAATGTTGGTGTCCATGGTAAATCAGTGAATTTTGAACTCAATAAACTTTGGATTAAAAACCTCACCATTACCACAGGCTTAGTCAATGCGAATACTACGGGTATGTTGTTAAAAACCTGTTGTTCTGGAAAATTACCCTTAGAAAAACTGGCAACCCATCATTTTAAATTTGCAGAATTTGAAAAAGCCTATGATGTGTTTAAACATGCTGCTGATGAAAATGCCATGAAAGTGATTATTGATCTCTAATTTAACCCTAAAAAGCCTCTTTTAAGAGGCTTTTTTTATGCTGCAACATCAACCAAGCTCTGATCACGCTTAAACATCGTATCCACATAAGAACAAGTCGGCACAATTTTTAACTGCTTTTCACGTGCAAATTCAACCAAAACATCCAGTAACTTTCGTGCGGCACCTTGCCCACGCAAAGAATCATCCACCCAAGTATGATCTGCAACAATAATCTCTTCACTACGCCAGATATAACTAATTTCTGCAATGCGTTTGCCTTGAGCATCGTCTAAAAAGAATTCGCCCTTTTGTTTATTATCTAAATGTTGAAATTGCATAACGTCCTCTAAATTATTCGTCTCTAAATGATTAATGCTTCAAAACATATCTTACCGAAATAAAACAGCATGCATAGTTGGATCTTTGTCGAATACAAATTTGGTCAAAGGGTAAAGTCATTATATTTTTATTTTCACAATAAAAATCAAACCTATATAACCAATAAAAACTAATTCATTATCCATACAACGTCACTTACATGAGTATCATTAATCACAAATACCTAATTAAAGGGATATAAAACAAAATCTTAAACATTTAGATTGGTGAGTAAATTTTATAGACTAACGCTTATGGATCTTGATTTAATTGCGATCATTTTTTTGTTTTGTATTGCACTCGTCCTAGTATTGTCAATTTACAAAGAAAAGTTAAAAAACCCATTTAAATAAGCAAGCAATTCAGTAAAAAAATTAATTAAGCAATATGCTACTGATCATCTTTTAACTATTTTTAGCATTACTTTTCCACTATATTTTAGCTTAACAAGTCTGCAACTTAAGCCTAAAATTTAACGCTGCTCATTTAAGTTTCCTGACTTATGTCAATGTCATCTTCAGAAATAGCGTCTCCCAATCCATCACACCAATGGATTTGTGTCATTACCCTTGCTTTTGCTGCCTTTATTTTCAATACCACTGAATTTATTCCTGTGGCATTGCTGAGTGATATTGGCCACAGTTTTAATATGCCTGCCACAGATGTAGGTATCATGATTACCATTTATGCATGGGTGGTTGCACTGATTTCATTGCCTATGATGTTAATAACCAAAAATATTGAACGACGCTTTTTGTTGATTGCTTTATTCGTGGTTTTTATTGTTAGTCATGTGCTGTCTTATTTTGCATGGAGTTTTGAGATTCTGCTTACAAGCCGAATCGGAATTGCTTTTGCACATGCATTATTTTGGTCAATTACGGCATCATTAGCCGTTCGTATCGCACCTAAAGGTAAAGAATTTCAAGCCTTAGGATTACTTGCAACAGGAACGGCTTTAGCTATGGTTTTAGGTATTCCTTTCGGACGTATGATTGGTGAAGCCTACGGTTGGCGCAATACCTTTGCTTTAATTGCCATTGGTGCAGCACTCGTTTGTCTGACCTTGGCAAAAATGCTCCCGAAGCTGCCCAGTATCAATTCAGGTTCATTTAAAAGTATTGGTATCCTATTTAAACGCCCAAGCTTGATGCTGGTCTTTGCATTGACGATTATTATCATTAGCGCGCAATTTACCGCTTATAGTTATATCGAACCCTTTACCCTCACTATTGCACATTTTAGTTCATCACAAACCACCACTTTATTGCTCATTTATGGTGCTGCTGGTTTCTTAGGTTCTTATTTATTTGGCAAATTTGGTGCGCGTTATCCTAAAGTTGCGATTCCTTTCAGCAGTCTATGTTTAGCCATTTCCATGTTGCTGTTGCTGCCTCTAGCACAAAATATTATCAGCTTAAATATGCTCAGCTTATTTTGGGGGATGGGTATTATTGGCTTGAGCTTAGCCCTACAAGCCAAAACGCTCAACCTTGCGTCAGATGCAACCGATGTGGCTATGGCCATTTATTCAGGTCTTTATAATGTCGGCATTGGCGGTGGTGCATTATTGGGTGGGTGGGTTACCACACGTTATGGTCTAAGTTATATTGGCTTCGTGGGTGGCTTAGTCGCAGTTTTCGGCATGGTTTTGGCGTTAGTGTTGGTTCAGCGCAAAGACTTTATGAAATTGTAACCACTACAGATAAAATTTGCACAATGATAATAAATATGCGATTCTTCAGCCATATTTGGATTTAATCCAAAACTAAATTATGTTGAACAAGGGGAGTAGCCTCCTTCAAACGTCAGCCATTTGATCTTTTTAAATGACTGACGTGTCAGAATATCGTCATTACACTTTGCAAAAAGTCGGTATCTGAGCATCTGAAATAACCAAACATTGGTATTCAGATGTAGGCAAGACCTTGATCATGTTGACACAGATGTTTAAATCATCTGGCAACAGGTCAAGGTTTTTTTATGGCCAGTTGTCAGATGTGGAGGATTCACATGGAAACAATTGGCAATTTATGGCTGTATTTAGCATTCTTCGGTTTAGTTGCCGTCATGCTCACCATCGACTTTTTAGGCTTTAAACAAAAACAAGGTCAAGAAGTCAAAATTAAAACCGCAGCATACTGGAGTATGGCTTGGGTTTCTGTGGCTGTTCTATTTGGTGGCGGCTTATGGTTTTACCTACAACAGACAGCTGGCATCGCCATCGCAAATACCAAAGTCATGGAATACTTTGCAGGTTATCTATTAGAGAAATCTCTCGCGATTGATAATGTCTTTGTTTGGTTAATGATTTTTGCTGCCTTCGCTATTCCACCCGCTTTACAGCGTAAAATTCTGCTTTATGGCGTACTTGGCGCGATTGTTCTCAGAACGATCTTTATTTTTATTGGCGCATGGTTCGTACAAGAGTTCTCATGGGTGCTTTATATTTTCGGTGCATTCCTCGTTTATACCGGCTTTAAGTTCTTAAAAGGACATGAAGAAGACCCAAATATTGAAGATATGGCGATTTTAAAGTGGTTGCGTAAGCACATACGTATCACACCTAAGCTAGAAGGGGATAAGTTCTTTGTTCGTCAAAATGGTCTGTTATGGGCAACGCCATTATTTCTGGTGTTAATTTTGGTTGAAGCATCGGACGTTATTTTTGCCGTCGACTCTATTCCTGCGATATTTGCAGTCACCAGTGATCCCTTTATTGTTTTAACCGCAAACTTAATGGCGATTTTAGGTTTACGCGCAATGTTCTTCTTACTGGCTGGGGCTGCATCAAAGATGCACTATTTACCCTATGGTCTAGGAATAATCTTGCTATTTATTGGTTTCAAAATGTTAATGCTAGACGTATTCCATATGCCAATTTGGATTTCACTTGGCTTTATTGTCATCACTTTGGCCATTACCGCTTGGTTATCAATTCGCTATAACAAGAAGCAAGAATCACTATCTTAATATTTTGCTAACCATAAAAGCCTTCCCCACGTGGAGGGCTTTTTTACTCCTAAAATAAAAAACTAAAGACAAGACCAGATATACGAAAATGCCATCCGCCACTATTCAATACGGGAACATGCTCATAAACAGGTTAAAGGCGCATCCATCATAACAAGCTTAATTTGTTCCATCTGCGCAAAAACTGCTTTTCTTCCATTCTTTGCATAAAAACATGATGACTAACCAACGCAGTATTCCATCTTAGTTTTAACTCAAATAAATCATCCAGACCCAAGGGTGCAATAATTTCAAGCTCATTATTTTCCAATAAGCGTACAGCAACTGCCGTCGCTGTTTCAGGCCATAAAGACAATGCATGTTGAATCGATTGTAACGGTTGAATCGAAGTGCCATTTTCTGTGGTGTACCATTGGTGAACCCATGCCTGATTGACGACATCCCAGTCATTTTCAGGAAACTTCTGCTTTAAAATTTCAGCCAAATACCGCTGTTCAAAACCAGACGGATCTTCTACATCATAAAAAATCACATCAATTTCAGTCTGTGAAAGTTCATAATACTGATCATGCAATACAGACCAAATAAGATTGCGAATCACACCTGCACTGCAAAATGCCTCGGGTTTCACTTGTCGTAAAAAAAGCAATCTGGCATAAAGATCCCGATGCTTTAAAAGGTTTTTCTTCAGCAGATTTTGATAGTTTTCAGCCAACTGCATCCTTTGCTCCTTGAGATCTCTTCACAATCGGCATTCAATATGCCTAAAAATAGAATAATTTCAGGTACAATCAATCGAAAAAATTACACGTTAAAGGTTATTGTATGTCTCCCATTCAGGCTCAACGCGCCGTTCGTGGTCGCTTTCTTGATATTCAACACACGGTTTCTCAGGCAGCAGATATTCCTCAAGCCATTCGTTACCTTGAAGATGGTTTAGTCATCATCACAGCAGGGAAAATTACGTGGTTTGGCACATGGCAAGATGGGCAGCATTTGCTGAATGAAGATATACCATTTGAGCATTATCCTGAGCAACTGATTGTGCCAGGTTTTATTGATACCCATATTCATTTCCCACAGACCGAAATGGTCGGCGCTTATGGCGAGCAACTGCTGGAATGGCTCAACAGTTATACCTTCCCAACAGAATTGCAATTTAAAGACAAAAACTATGCAGACCAAATTGCCCAATTTTTTGTGCAAGAACTGCTTAAAAATGGCACCACGACTGCTTTAGTTTTTTGTAGCGTACATGCTGAATCGGTTGATGCATTATTTGAAGCAGCAGAACAGCATCATATGCGTTTAATTGCAGGGAAGGTGATGATGGATCGTCATGCACCCGAAGACTTATGTGATACCGCTGAAAGTGCTTATAGCGACTCTAAAGCACTGATTGAAAAATGGCATGGTAAAGGTCGTAACTTGTATGCCATTACGCCACGTTTCGCACCGACCTCGACTCCTGAGCAACTGGCAAAAGCAGGACAGTTAAAAGCTGAATATCCTGAAGTGTATGTGCATACCCATTTAAGCGAAAACAAAAATGAAATTGCGTGGGTTAAAGAGTTATTCCCTGAGCAACAAGGCTATTTAGATGTTTATCATCATTATGGTTTAACAGGACAGCGCTCGATCTTTGCCCATTGTGTGCATTTAGAAGAGGCTGAATGGGACTGTATGCATGAGACAAACTCTGCCATCGCCTTTTGTCCAACCTCTAATTTATTTTTAGGCAGTGGTTTATTTCCTTTGAAAAAAACATGGGAAAAACAAGTCAAAGTCGGCTTAGGGACAGACATTGGTGCAGGCACGTCATTTAACCAACTGCAAACCTTAAATGAAGCCTATAAAGTGCAACAACTTCAGGGCGATAAACTTTCTGCTTTTGAATCTTTGTATCACGCGACTTTAGGTGGAGCCAAAGCCTTAGATCTGGCGGATAAACTGGGGAATTTTAATCTGGGCAAAGAAGCCGATTTTATTGTATTAGATTTAAAAGCAACCGCCTTACAAGCCCTACGCCAAGCACGTGCCAAAGGCATAGAAGATGCTTTATTTGCCCTGATGACTATGGGGGATGATCGTAATATCCATGCCACTTATATTTATGGAGAACCCGTTTATATCAAAGCATAAAACTAAAAAAAAGAGGCAGTAAAAAGAATGTATTGCTGATGTTAATCGTGCTGAGTTGTGCTTTTTAAATCAGGTATGAGACTGTACAACTCAAGGCTGAATACATTTTCAACTGCAAAAAAGATGCATCTCTTGAGTAGATGTATTAAAATTACAACATCTTTTGAGGTGTTGCTGGTCAACACCTTTTTTATTTTTTGATTTGCTTTTAGGTATCTACCCATGACCATTCATATGAGCGTAATGATCTCAGCGGAAGAAATTCACGCTAAAGTCAAAGAGCTTGGTGCAAAAATTGATGCTCACTATGCCCATAGTGACAAAGAACTTGTGCTGATTGGTTTACTTCGCGGTTCAGTTATTTTCATGGCTGATTTATGCCGTACCATTAGTAAACCGCATGAACTCGACTTTATGACGGTATCTAGTTACGGTGGCGGTACGACATCAACACGTGATGTCAAAATTTTAAAAGATTTAGACGGCGAAATTCGCGGTAAAGATGTTCTGATTATTGAAGATATTATTGATTCGGGCAATACCCTCAGCAAAGTGCTGGAAATTTTAAGCACCCGTAATCCTCATTCTATCGAACTATGTACTTTAATCAGTAAACCTTCACGCCGTGAAATCGAACTTGATGTGAAATTTCTAGGCTTTGAAGTTGAAGATAAATTTATTGTGGGTTATGGCTTAGACTTCGACCAAAAATATCGCCATATTCCCTTTATTGGTGAAATTGGTCTATAAGCACACTATAGCTACCAATAGAGACTTAAAGTGGCCGAAGGCCACTTTTTTTTATTCACCACACTTTAAAACGAACATAAAAACAACAGTTATTAGCATGATTGATCTATTTCATTTTCGATAAATGATTAATTATGAACATGAAAGCGAATTGAAAGTAGATAAACAAACGATAAAAAAGGAGAAGACACATGTGGTCACTCATCGTTGCGATCGTGGTCGGTTTTATTGCGGGCTTAATTGCTCGAGCCATTCATCCAGGAGATGATAAAGCAGGTTTTTTGATTACCGCTTTATTGGGTATTGCAGGGTCTTTATTAGCAACTTATGGTGGGCGTTTGCTCGGACTTTATGGTGAAAACTCTGCTGCTGGATTTATTGCCTCAGTCATTGGCGCCATTATTATCTTATTTCTTTATAACTTGGTTTCAAAAAAATCTGGCGGCTAAAGACACTTTAAGATGCGTAACTGCCCAAATAAAAAAGTACCTTTCTGCAAGGTACTTTTTTATGCTTTAGTTCAGCAAGCAATATCCTATAAACCTAACTCTTGCCACATTTTTTCTATTTCTTGTGCAGGGTAGGCACCCATCACTTTAAAACCATTGGAAAAGATAATCGCGGGTGTGCCATTTAAAGCCAGTGACTTACCTAAAGTTAAATTACGCTCAATAGGATTGGCACAGGTTTTTTTCGAGCTCGGTTGAATGCCTTTGGCAATCAAATTTGACCATGCTAAAGCAGCATCTTTTTCACAGAAAACCTGTTTTGAAACAGCAATAGATTGCGTTTTAATCGGGTAAATAAAAGTATAAATCGTGACATCATTCAACTTGGTTAATTCAGTCTCAAGCTGTTTACAATATGGACAATTTGGATCAGAAAAGACCGCGATCTGGCGTTTACCATTACCTCGCACCGTTTTTACAGCATCCTGTAAAGGTAATTTTTTCCAATCAATAGTATTTTGCTTGAGCATTAAATCTTTGGTTAAATTTTTCTGATCACTTAAACGAAACATTGAACCAATTAAAATATGCTGTGTATCTTCACCAACATATACCACTTGACCATCCATCGAACCACTATAAATACCTTTCATCTCGGTGGTTTGAATATTTTCAATCTTCAAATTTGGATGTTGTTTCGTAAGGTTACTTTTGACCGTATCAACATTGGCCAAACTTAAGGTTGAAATAAAGCTGACGAAAGCCAATGCCAATGTTTTTTTAATCATGTTTTTTACTCAAAGGTTCAAATTATTCAAGCTGATTCTACTCAAAATCCGAGCAGAACTTTAGTCATTTTTAACTGTCATTACTTAAACCAAACATATTGCATGCTTCAGGTTTCACGTGGAACATATCTATTTTTTACAGAAAATTTATTTCTACCGAGATATGCACGATTTCATCATGAATGGATAACGCCTCACGAACTTGGTCTGCATTTAAATCGGAATCAGTGACTAAAGCCAAAATACAAGAAAACTTTCCCTTTCCAACTTTCCATACATGCAAATCAGTAATATCAGCCTGAGGAAACTCAGCAATCACTTCACGAATTTCCTCGACCACGGGATGATTCATTTCTGCATCGAGTAAGGTTTTTCCAGTCTCTTGTATCAGACCAATCGCCCATTTTGCAACCAAAATTGAACCCACGATACCCAATATGGCATCAAGAAAACCCCAATCCAAATACTTCGCTGCGCACAAAGCAATAATGGCAAAAATTGAAGTAACCGCATCCGCCACGACATGCATAAAAGCTGCTTTTTGATTTAAATCATAATGGATATGAGCATGCTCATGATGGTGATGGTGATGGTGATGGTGATGGTGACCATCATGCAGTAGCCAAGCACAGATCAGATTAATCACTAAACCCAAAATTGCAATTGGAATGGCTTGGTTATAGTGAATATCAACAGGGTTAAATAGTCGTTCTACAGACTGAAAGGCCATAAATAATGCCATCACCATCAATAAAATGGCGCTGCTATAGCCCGCTAGAATTTCAATTTTCCATGTCCCAAAACTAAAACAGCTATCCTTGGCATAATGACGGGCAGAGCGATAGGCAAAATAAGCCAAGCCCAGTGCCAACATATGCGAACTCATATGCCAACCATCAGCAAGCAATGCCATTGAATTGTAAATCCAACCGCCGATCACTTCTAATAACATCATGACTGCCGTTAGAATAGTCGCGAAGAGGATACGTTTTTGTGCGAGGGGATTACCTTCATCAAACTGATGAGTATGTGATCGTATGAGTGGGGCTTTTTGCATAATCTTAGTGTTAAAATATACTCCCCTACAGTATATTGATTTTTTGGAGTATTGTATTGGCTCATTTACATCAAGATCAGAAAATTAAAAATCGTGTTAAACGCTTACAAGGGCAAATTAATGCAGTAGAGCAAGCTTTAAATAGCCCTGAAAACTCGTGTATTACGGTATTACAGCAAGTCGCTGCAATTAAAGGGGCGGTAAACGGTTTAATGACTGAATTAATCGAGTCTCATTTGCGCCATCACGTGATTAAGGAACAAACTGAAGTGAATGAAAATGAACTTGCTGAGTTTTTAAAATTATTAAAGCGTTATGGTTAAATGAGTTACATCTTATAAATTGACGTGGTCGTTGAAGAGGAACTAATCTACAACTCTTCTTATTTCTCTGCAAATGTTCGCTATATTTTAAATTTAGCGGGTATTTTTGTGACCCGACATGATGACTCAACAATCATGGCGACCCTTTCTCATGGTCAGCCTAGCACTTTGTATTGGAACCATTGGAACGGCACTCGCCAGTCCTTTATATCCCATTTATCAAGAACTCTGGCATCTACTCCCTAGCCATATTACCTATATCTTTGTCGCCTATATGTTTGGTTGTCTGGCAACATTGCTATTCTTAGGTCGTATCAGTAACAGTTTAGGATTTCTACGCACCTTACAAATCGGCATCCTTTTTGTCATCTTAGGCTTAGTCATTTCCGCCATTTCTCCCAATGCAACTTGGTTGGCTTTTGGGCGCTTTATTATTGGCATTGCTTCAGGACTGATCAGCACTTCGGCAATGTTGGGTCTCATTACGACAATTCCAGAGCGTCATAAGCCAAATGCACCTCAGTTAAGTTCGATCATTACGGTGATTGGTTTTGGATTGGGGCCATTTATTGGTGGATTGATTGCACAATTTTCGACTTCCCCCTTAACGACACCTTATTTACCGATTATTGCAGCAGCAATTTTATGCTTTTTTTGTTTGTTTTGGCTAAAAGTCCCACAATTTAAAGCTCAACCTTTTTCCATTGCACCGCGTTTAGAAACACCAGAAGCTCAATATAAGTCATTATTTTTTATTGCAGGCTTCACCGCATTTTGTGCTTTTGCAGCCTTTAGTTTATTCGCATCGCTGTCACCTTCTTTTGTTAAAGATTTAATTCCTTGGCATGGGCCTTTGATTAGTGGGGCTGCAATTTCGAGTATTTTACTCATTTCTGCTTTAGTACAATTTTTTGCTAAAGATCTGACTGCGGCTAAAAGCTTAACTTTAGGGTTGATGACCTTGCTGCTCAGTTTTATTTTACTCGGCTTATGCATGATTATGCAGTGGAGCATTTTGTTCTTTATCAGCGATATTTTGTTGGGTATAGGGCATGGCTTAGGCTTGTTAGGTGCATTTGGTTTAATTCACCAAATGACTACCGCAGATAACCGTGCAGCCGTGATGTCGACCTATTTATTTATTGGTTATTTAGGCACGATTGTGCCGATTATTGCCGTGGGTTATTTAGCAGATCATTTTGGTTTAACCACCGGTGTTTTAGGATTTTGTATAGGCGTTGGTTTACTCTGCTTAACTTTAATTGTTTGGCATAAGAAAATTGCATCATTAAAAAAATAGCCTTCATTTGAAGGCTATTTTTTTAATCAATTTTAGAAAAGTTTTAACTGTAAAGAATCTACAATTTCATCAATGTTATGATGTAAATATGGTTTTACTTTTTTACCGCACTTCTTTACCTATAAATTGTCTTAGATCTTGTCATGCAGCATCATCTCTCGGCTGTTGATCAATTTTAAAAATAAAAAAAGGGCATCGAATATGCCCTTCAATTGATTCTTTTATAGATTACTTTCCAATACAGAAAGATCCAAAAATCTTACCGAGTAAATCATCAGCACTAAATTCACCGGTAATTTCTGCCAAAGCATTTTGTGCCAGTCGCAAAGATTCAGCCACTAACTCACCCGCTTGATACACCACTAACTGCTCATGCGCTTCAGCCAAATACACCTGTGTACGCTTCATTGCATCTAAATGGCGTGTACGTGCGATAAAGTTATCTTCTTCTGGTTGAAAGCCCGCATGCGCTGTAATCGCATCTATAAGCGATTGAACACCCGTTTCCTGCTTAGCAGAAACCGTGATATGACGAAAACCCTGATAATCACCAATATCGGCTGGGGCATGGGTTAAATCACACTTATTGGCAATTAACATTAAGCGTTTCGGTTCAAGATGCTCAGCAAAATAATTCTGTGCCAATTGCAAAGGGTCTTCGCCTTGGCTTAAGTCATACACCAATAGTAACAAGTCGGCTTGTTCAATTTCTTTAATTGCGCGGCGAATGCCTTCTTTCTCGACAATGTCGCCCGTTTCACGTAAACCAGCAGTATCCGTAAGGGTAATCGGCAAACCATTTAAACTAATTTTTTCATGTAATACATCACGCGTTGTACCCGCAATATCCGTGACAATGGCACGTTCATTTCCTGCTAGGGTATTAAGTAACGACGATTTTCCTGCATTGGGCTTCCCTGCAATCACCACCTGTAAACCTTCACGTAGCAACTGACCCTGACGTGCCGAGGCTTGTACTGCCGCAACCGAGCTTTGCACATCTTGCAATAGCGCTAGAATTTTACCGTCAGCCAAAAAATCGATTTCTTCTTCAGGGAAATCAATCGCAGCCTCTACATGTAAACGCAAATGAATCAGTTTTTCTAACACGGTATTCACACGCGTTGAAAATGCACCTTGTAAAGAACGTACCGCAGAACGAGCAGCTGCTTGTGATGTTGCATCAATCAAGTCGGCAATGGCTTCGGCTTGAACTAAATCTAACTTGCCATTTTCAAAAGCACGCATCGAAAACTCACCGGCTTTGGCTGCAATTGCTCCCAGTTCCAACAAACGTGCCAGCAAAGCATTTTGAATGACAGGACCACCATGCCCTTGTAACTCCACCACATCTTCACCGGTAAATGAATGTGGGTTGGGAAAGCAAATCGCTAAGCCCTCATCCATCACCTCACCAGCAGCATCATAAAACTGCCGAAAACCAGCAAAGCGTGCCTTCGGTAGATTTTTTTGCGTCAAGGCTTCGGCAATAGCATAGGATTTAGGACCTGACAGACGAATGACACCGACACCGCCACGTCCAGGTGGCGTCGCAATTGCAGCAATCGTTGTTCGGTTTTGCATAAAATTCACCTCAAAAAATCCTAAATCACAGCCAAATAAAAATCCGCCTAAGATTACCATCTTAAGCGGATTTATTCAGCTATTCGCAATCAGTCGTGATTAAACAACTTCGCGTTTGGCACGGTCTTTTTCAACACTTTTGTTGATCAAACTTTGTTGCAAGATGGTGATACTGTTATTGACAATCCAGTACAACACCAAGCCCGCAGGGAAGAACAACATAAATACAGTGAAGACAATTGGCATGATTTTGAAGACTTTCGCCTGCATTGGATCAGCCGGTTGTGGATTTAAAGACTGCTGAATAAACATGGTTGCACCCATCAATAAAGGTAGGATAAACCACGGGTCCATTGCAGACAAATCTTGAATCCAGCCTAACCAAGGTGCGTGACGAAGTTCTACAGACTCCATCAATACCCAGTATAAGGCTAAGAAAATCGGCATTTGCATTAACAGTGGCAAACAACCTGCAAGCGGGTTGACTTGTTCACGTTTGTACAGTGCCATCATCTCTTGAGAGAAGCGCATACGATCTTCACCGAACTCTTCTTTCATGCGTTGCATTTCTGGTGCAATCACACGCATTTTCGCCATAGAACGGTAGCTCTTAGACGACAATGGCCAAAGAATCAGTTTCACCAAGATAGTCAATAAAATAATAGACCAGCCCCAGTTGCCCACTAATCCGTGGAAGAACTCTAAGCCAACGAACAATAATTTCGCAATTGGCCATAACCAGCCATAATCTACAGTTTGGTTTAAACCAACAGCCAAATCTTTGAGTTCAGATTGAACTTTAGGACCTGAATAGAATGTTGCATCCAATTCAGCCGCAGTACCCGCAGGCACATTAATCATCGGTGAAGTGAAACCAATAATGTTCATGTTGTCTGTTGATTGGCGCGATTCTAATTTCGCACTATAAGGCTGACCACCCGCTTGAGTCAGTTTGAGATCACCCGGAATCCAAGCACTAACAAAATAGTGTTGAACCATTGCAACCCAGCCACCTTTTGCTTCTACATTCAATTTTTCTTCATTGAAGTTAGCAAATTTAAGCTTGTTGTAATGTTCTTCAGGCGTACCCCAAGCACCACCCAAGAATGTTCCTAGGGTGAAAATACCTTGGTCTGATTTACCTGGATCATCTGAATTATCACGTTTGATTTGACCAAACATCTGACCTTGCCAATTGCCTGCACTACGATTGACAATTTTGTGATTCACAATAATCGGATATTCACCTTGTTTAAAGGTAAATGTCTTGATAATTTCTACACCATCAGCCGTTTTATAAACCATTGGTACAGATAAAATTTTAACAGCTTTGCCGTCTTTAGTTTTTTCTGCTTTAGCATCCGCTAAGCTATAAGATGATTTTTCAATCTCATAAACAGGGCGGCCATTACGGTTACTGTCTGGCCCATTTAAACCAATCAAACCAGACTGAGCAACATAAGTACGTTTTGCATCGCTTTCCAGCATGACAAACGGTTGATCACTGTCTTTATTTTTATCATGGTTCAATAATTCAATACGAACAATGTCACCACCTTTAGGATTAATCCAAAGATGATAAAGGTCAGTGTGTACTGAAATAAGCTGTTGACTTACAGGTGCCGTAGCATCTGTTGTTGTTTGCTGAGTTGCAATATTTGCTTGAGGCATGTCAGACGCTGCAGTAGCTGTTTGACCATTTGGCAAATCTGCAGATACTTCATGCGAAACAACCGCAGCTTCTTGCTGAGGTTTGGTTTCCGCATGACCATAATCTTTTTGCCATGCCAAAATAAGCAAATATGCGACGACAAACATGGCCCCTAGAATTGCAAACCTGGCCCATTGTTGCATATCTATTATCCCAAGTAGTTAGAGGAGTGATTTCGGTTCAATAAACGATCACGAAAGGGTACAACAACGTGAAGCATTTGAGAATCTATTTGCTGAAATGAAATAAAACGAATTGCTTTCTGGGGAACAGGGTCATAACCAGAACCACCCCAAGGATGACAACGACAAATACGTTTTGTAGCTAACCACGCACCACGCACAGCACCATAAGAATGAACTGCTTCTAAAGTGTATTGAGAACATGTTGGAATATAACGACAGCGTGGTCCCAATAAAGGACTAATCGCGATCTGATAAAATCGAATCAACCAATGCAGTAAACGTACCATTGGCCATCTCTACTTTTGTGGGGAGGGAGCTATCTTTTTATGCTTATTGGCAAGGCGTTGCAATTTCTGCCAAGCAAATTGTAATTGCTGCTGCAATTCTGCATTAGGAATTGCTTCAATACCTACTTTAGGCATGACCACAATATCTAATAAATCTAATTGCTGTTGATGTAGGCGAAAACTTTCGCGAGCAAGACGTTTTACTCTATTTCTTTCATGTGCGCGACGCACTTTTTTCTTAGCAACAACAATACCCAAACGACTTGTAGGTTGTTCGGAATTTTTTGCCAAAAATAAGAAATGGGGTTGATGCACTTTAAAAAGCGCACCATCAAACACACTTTTATAATCGGCAGCACAGCGTATACGTACGTCTGTGCTGAAGCCATAAAGTGTCATAACACCCAAAATCGTAATAACTTAACTAATTAAACAGTTAAGCTATGACGACCTTTTGCACGACGACGAGCTAATACTTGACGACCAGCTTTAGTAGCCATACGAGCACGGAAACCATGAACACGCTTACGCTTTAATTCTGATGGTTGAAATGTACGTTTCATATTGAAACTCCAAAAATGATCTTTCTATGAAGGTTCGCGATTCTAGTGCTCATTCAATGAGCTGTCAATCAAAAACAAACTTTCTTGCAAAATAAGTCTTTTTTTTAAAAAATCAAGATCATTCGAATTATTGAATTAATTTCAAGCTGTTTGTATTTTATACACAACACAAACTATTGATTAATAAAACAACATAAGTTATAAACAGAAATATTCACAATATTATCCACAACTTAGTGTTGATAAGATTTATTTGCTGACTTTTGAATTTAAATTTAAAAATATTGAGAGTTATCCCCAAAGCAAAGTGCTCTTATTAATTAAATTCAAATTTATAAATTTAAATTTATTACTATTAGGGAGCTGTTTTTCTGTGGAAAAGCATTTTTTATCTTTATTAACCATAAACTTATCTTGTGGATAAACATGTTTTTATAACTT
Organism: Acinetobacter sp. ANC 4973; assembly: GCF_002135275.1. Taxonomy (NCBI): domain Bacteria; kingdom Pseudomonadati; phylum Pseudomonadota; class Gammaproteobacteria; order Moraxellales; family Moraxellaceae; genus Acinetobacter; species Acinetobacter sp. ANC 4973. The sequence continues at coordinate 22,018 of NZ_NEGM01000012.1, read as the reverse complement.
TATTAAATTGTGGATAACTTTGTGCTATATTTTATCCACAGCTTAGTGGTAAGTTTATCCACACCATGTTTTAAATTTAAATGTAAATTGAAAATTACTTTTTAAAGCGATATTTCGCTAATTTTGCCATGACAGATGTGGATAACTTCGATAGAATGGCGACCCGCTTAGTCGGGCTCAAATAATTTTTTACCAATAAATGGAATAAATAGGGGTTTCACATGCTTTGGACAGACTGTTTAACTCGTTTGCGACAGGAGCTTTCGGGGAATGTCTTTACAATGTGGATTCGCCCTTTGGTTGCTGAAGAGCTTAATGACACATTAAGACTGTATGCACCCAATCCTTATTGGACACGTTATATTCAAGAACATCATCTTGAGTTAATCACGATTTTGGCAGAGCAAATGTCAGAAGGTCGTGTACGTAAAGTTGAAATTTTGGTGGATTCTCGTCCAGGTGCAATTTTGTCAGCCAATGAACAACCCGCTACCACAACGGCTGCACTGCAATCTGCTCCTGCTGCAATTGTTAGGCCACGAAAAGAAAAAGAAGAATCAACGGTAAAAAATAGTCGTAAGCGTTTATTAAACCCATTATTTACTTTTTCATTATTTGTTGAAGGCCGTTCTAACCAAATGGCGGCAGAAACGTGTCGTAAAGTTTTAACGCAATTAGGGGCTTCGCAGCATAATCCCTTATTTTTGTATGGCCCGACAGGTTTAGGTAAAACGCATTTAATGCAGGCTGTGGGGAATGCTTTGTTACAAGCAAAACCAAATGCGCGTGTCATGTATATGACGGCAGAGAGTTTTGTCCAAGATTTTGTCAGTTCTTTACAGCAGGGCAAGGTTGAAGAATTTAAGAAAAATTGTCGCTCTTTAGATTTGTTATTGGTCGATGATATTCATTTGCTTGCGGGTAAAGAAGCCAGTTTGGTCGAATTTTTTTATACCTTTAATGCATTACTTGATGAATCGAAGCAGATTATTTTGACTTCGGATCGTTATCCTAAAGAACTCACGGAACTTGATGCACGTTTAGTTTCACGTTTTTCTTGGGGCTTGTCGGTCGGTGTAGAACCACCCGATATTGAAACCCGGATTGAAATTTTATTGAAAAAAGCCGAAAGCAATGGCGTAGATTTACCGCGTAATTGTGCGTTATTTGTCGCACAACAAGTCGTGGCCAATGTACGTGAGCTTGAAGGTGCACTCAATAAAGTGGTTGCCATTTCTCGTTTTAAAGGCACACCAATTGATTTGGATGTAGTGCGTGAATCATTAAAAGATGTGTTAGCGATTCGTGCAAGAACCATCAGTACTGAAAATATTCAGCGCGTGGTGAGCGAATATTTCCGTATTCCATTAAAAGAAATTGTGGGCCCTAAGCGTACCCGTATTTATGCACGTCCACGTCAGTTGGCCATGGGGCTGGCGCGTGAACTGACAGGGGATAGTTTTCCTGAAATTGGTATGGCATTTGGCGGGCGTGATCACAGTACCGTGATGCATGCCTGTGAGAAAGTACTGAGTCTTCGTGAACAAGATCCGATCTTCAATGAAGACTATAAAAACCTGCAGCGTTTGCTGCAAAGTTGATCTGTTTTGATCAAATTCTATTCTTGCAATGCGGCATATTCTGCCGCATAGTACACTGCTAAAAAATTAGTTAATTGACCTGAAATCTTCAGTTGTTAGAGGAATATGCCGTGCGTTTGAAAATCGCGAAAGAAAGCTTACTTAATGTTCTATCACATGTCGTAGGAGCGGTTGAACGTCGCCATACTTTAAATATTTTATCTAATGTCAAGATTCAAGTAAGCACCGAATCGTTAACCATTACTGGTTCAGATTTAGAAGTAGAATTGGTCGCCAGCACCCATTTGGCTGAGGGTGCATGTTTACAGGTGGGTGAAACAACTGTTCCTGCACGTAAATTGATGGACATCTGTAAATCGTTACCCGCTGCGGCCTTGATAGACCTGCAAATTACTGAAGATCGTTGTATTTTAAAATCGGGCAATAGTCGTTTTGTGTTGGGAACACTGCCTGCTGAAGATTATCCGCTATTAAGCACTGAAAATGCTCAAGGCACGCAAGTGACGGTGACTCAGCGTGAATTAAAACGCTTATTTGAGAAAACGGCTTTTGCGATGGCGGTGCAAGATGTGCGTTTTTATTTAACTGGGACATTGCTTGAAATTGATCAAAATCAACTTCGTGCAGTGACGACAGATGGTCATCGTTTAGCATTATGTGAAACCGCAGCAACGTCAACTGCGACTCAAGCCATTCAAGCCATTGTTCCACGAAAAGCGGTTGCTGAATTACAACGCTTACTTAGTATTGAAGATGAACAATTGTCTTTACTGATTGGTCGTGAATTGTTAAATGTGACCATTAGCATCGCCAGTCGTGACAAAGAACAAGGCAGTATTACGGTTCGTTTTACCACGAAATTGATTGATGGGAAATTCCCCGATTACCGTCGCGTGATTCCACGTGGTGGTGATAAAAATGTATTGATTGCGCATGATGTATTTAAGCAATCGCTACAACGTGTTGCCATTTTAAGTAATGAAAAATTACGTGGTGTGTTTTTAAACTTTGGTGCGGACTGTTTGCAACTTCGTGCCAATAATCCAGAACAAGATGAGGCAATTGAAGATTTAGCGATTCAATATGCTGATGCACCGATGGAAATGTCATTTAATGCACAATATTTGTTGGATGTATTGGGTGCTTTAGATGGTGATGATGTATCGATGACTATGACTGAGGCTAACCAATCTGTATTGGTACACGATCCATCACAACAAGATCAAACCTATGTTGTGATGCCGATGCGTGTTTAATTTGCAGATTTTTGACAAGATCAAACGATGCATATTACGCGTTTAAATATAGAACGTGTTCGAAACTTAAAAACGGTTGCACTTCAAGAGTTGCAGCCGTTTAATGTCTTTTATGGCCCGAATGGTTCTGGGAAAACATCTATTCTTGAAGCCATTCATTTATTGGCGACAGGGCGTTCCTTCCGTACCCATATCCCGAAAAACTATATTCAAAATGAAACAGCCAATGCCATTGTTTTTGCACAGTCTGCCACTGAAAAAATTGGGATGCAAAAATTATTGTCAGGTGAGCAGCTGATTAAAGTTAATGGCGATCATATTGCCACTCAAGGACAATTGGCTAAACTTCTGCCTTTACAACACATCGACCCACAAAGCACCGATATTATTGATCATGGCGCAAAACCACGGCGACAATTGATTGATTGGTTGATGTTCCACGTGGAACCTGAGTTTTATCATGCATGGCAATATTATTCTCGTGCTTTAAAACAACGTAACAGTTTGTTGAAATCGAGACGAAATATCGGTTTGAATGAATTGGAACCGTGGAACAAAATGTTGGCGGAATATGGCGAAATGTTGCATTCACAACGCAGTGGAATCGTCGAGCAATGGAAAGTTTATTTGGAGCAGGATTTAAAGCATTTATTGCCTGATTTAGAGATTCAATTGGAATATAGTGCAGGCTTTCATACCGAACAGGGTTTGCTGAATGACTTAACCGTACATCATCAGAAAGATGTCGATCGACGTTATACTGAATATGGTCCACATCGTGCAGATTTACGTTTAAAAACAACGCTAGGCGATGCTGATGTGGTACTTTCACGGGGGCAAAAAAAGCTGCTGATTATGGCCTTAAAACTGTCACAGATTGCAATGCTGCATGCCTGTAATAAGGAAACTGTGGTATTATTAGATGATCTGACAGCAGAATTAGATTTAACCGCACAGCGACGATTAATTGAGCGATTGAGCCAACTAGGTAGTCAAGTTTTTATTACCACTTTAGAGCATGAATCAGTAAAAAAACATTTACATGATTTGTCTATTTCTTATCAATTATTCAATGTTGAAAACGGTCAAGTTCAAGTTGTTGTGCAATAGTTTTTAGATTTTACCCATCTTTGGATAGACCTTTATTTCACTAGGGAGAAACCATGAGTTCAGAAGATCAAGCTGCTTCTCAAACAGAACAAACCAATGAAAAGGCTTATGATTCCTCTAGTATCAAAGTATTACGTGGCCTAGATGCTGTTCGTAAGCGTCCAGGTATGTATATTGGTGATACTGACGATGGTTCAGGTTTACATCACATGGTGTTTGAGGTGGTCGATAATGCGATTGATGAAGCCTTAGCGGGTCACTGTGATGAAATCTTAGTCACCATCCATGAAGATGAGTCTGTAAGTGTTGCAGATAACGGTCGTGGGATTCCAACGGATATTCACCCTGAAGAAGGGGTATCTGCCGCTGAAGTGATTTTAACCATTCTGCATGCTGGCGGTAAGTTTGATGATAATAGCTATAAAGTTTCCGGTGGTTTACACGGGGTAGGTGTTTCTGTTGTAAATGCCTTGTCGAGTAAATTATTACTGAATATTCGTCGTGCTGGTAAAGTTTTTGAACAAGAATATCATCATGGCGATCCAGTTTATAAATTACGTGAAATTGGTGAAACCACTGAGTCAGGAACAACCGTTCGTTTCTATCCGAGTGAGTTAACCTTCTCTCAAACGATTTTCAATGTCGATATTTTGGCGCGTCGTTTGCGTGAACTTTCATTCTTAAATGCTGGGGTTCGTATTGTATTACGTGATGAACGTATCAATGCTGAACATGTATTTGATTATGAAGGCGGTTTGTCTGAATTTGTAAAATATATCAATCAAGGTAAAACTCACTTAAATGAGATTTTTCATTTTACCAGTGAGGTTGTGGAAACAGGCATTACGGTTGAAGTCGCGTTACAGTGGAATGATAGTTATCAAGAAAATGTTCGTTGCTTTACCAATAACATTCCGCAAAAAGATGGTGGTACGCATTTAGCTGGTTTCCGTGCCGCGTTAACACGTGGTTTAAACCAGTATTTGGATAGTGAAAATATTCTCAAGAAAGAAAAAGTTGCTGTCACAGGTGATGATGCCCGTGAAGGTTTAACCGCAATTGTTTCAGTGAAAGTGCCTGATCCGAAATTCTCATCACAAACCAAAGAAAAATTGGTTTCCAGTGAAGTGAAAACTGCTGTAGAGCAGGCGATGAACAAGTCTTTTTCTGAATATCTTTTAGAAAACCCACAAGCGGCTAAATCAATTGCAGGCAAAATTATTGATGCTGCTCGTGCACGTGATGCTGCGCGTAAAGCACGTGAAATGACACGTCGTAAGAGTGCATTAGATATTGCTGGTCTGCCTGGTAAACTGGCCGATTGCCAAGAAAAAGATCCAGCATTGTCTGAACTTTACTTGGTCGAAGGTGACTCGGCGGGCGGTTCTGCAAAACAGGGTCGTAACCGTAAGATGCAAGCCATTCTTCCGCTTAAGGGTAAAATTTTAAACGTAGAACGTGCGCGTTTTGACAAAATGATTTCCTCTCAGGAAGTGGGCACGCTAATTACTGCACTGGGTTGTGGTATTGGCCGTGAAGAATACAATCCTGATAAATTACGTTATCACAAAATCATCATCATGACCGATGCCGACGTCGATGGTTCGCACATTCGTACGCTACTGTTGACCTTCTTCTTCCGTCAAATGCCAGAACTTGTGGAACGTGGTTATATCTATATTGCCCAGCCACCCTTGTATAAGTTGAAAAAAGGTAAGCAAGAGCAATATCTTAAAGATAATGATGCTTTAGAAACCTATCTTATTTCGAATGCGATTGATGAGCTTGAACTGCATGTAAGTAGCGAAGCTCCAGCGATTCGTGGTGAGTCTCTAGCCAAAGTGATTGCTGATTATCAAACTTCACAAAAAAGTTTAAATCGTTTAACGCTACGTTATCCTGCAAGTTTGCTGGATGGTTTACTGGGTTTAGATGCATTTAAACTTGATCAAAATCATGATGAAGATTATGTAAAACAATGGTCTGAACAGTTACGTGCAGCAATTGAACAACACCAACCAAGTTTGCGTCCTGAAATCACCTTAGAAGCTTTTGAAAAAGAACATGTAGATGGTGAGAAAGTGACGCATTATTGGCCACGTGTAACGGTCTATGTACATAACTTGCCGCATCATTATTTACTTGATTCTGGATTATTTGCTTCAAGTGAATACAAGCGTTTACTGCAAAATTCGAAGAGTTGGTTTACCTTGCTTGAAGATGGTGCTTATTTGCAAAAAGGTGAGCGTAAAATTAATGTCGCCACTTTCCATCAAGTTTGGCAACATATTTTATCCGACTCACGTCGTGGCATGATGATCCAGCGCTATAAAGGTTTGGGTGAGATGAACGCGGAACAGCTTTGGGAAACCACCATGGATCCTGAAAACCGTAACATGTTGCAAGTGACCATTAATGATGCGATTGAAGCAGATCGTATGTTCTCTTGTTTGATGGGAGATGATGTGGAACCACGTCGTGCCTTCATTGAAGAAAATGCTTTAAATGCGGATATTGATGCCTAATGTGTTGATGAGCTAAGTGATAAAAAGCATCCTTCGGGATGCTTTTTTAATGCTATTTTGATTTAAATATGATTAAATTTTAATCATATTTTTTATTAAAATGACTTATTGCTCTGTCATGATGCTTGTAAACACAGGAAATCATTATGCAATATTACGAGGTTAGCACGATGGATAATCAACTAGAAAAGATCCGAGATATTTGGGTGAATGCATTTTTTACCGGAAATTTTGATCTGTTGGCTCAATATGAGCATGCAGATTTCAAAGTGGTGTATGAGCAAGAAGGGCGTGTGGAAGGTACTTTTACCCGTTATGAACGTATTGCGCATGCTGTAAAAAATGGGGTGTGGAAACCGCAAAAACCAGCCATAGAATTTGAAGAGTTTGAATTTGATCGAGATTTGACGCACTGTAAAATTCTCATTGGTTTGGAAAATCAGAAACAAATTCAGGAATTATGGGGCAATCAAGGGGCTTGGAAAATTATAGAACTCAGATTTTTAAGCTGAAAAACGGTATCTAAATAAATAAAAAAGCTGGTTTTATTTCAGTACTTATATGTGGATAAGTTTTATGAGTGGGTTATTCTTGTTTGATGTGCATGTGAAAATTAATTTATCCACAGCTTAAAGTGGGTTTTTATTTTAAATTCAAACGGGTTTTTATGGTTATTGGTCAACACTTTAAATTTAAATATGGCATTTAAATTTAAAGTCTATGGGTTGGTAATTTTTTAAATCATTCTACAGATCCACTGCTTAAAATCAGAATAAAAGGATTATGTAGTAAAATTAAAAAATCGCAGTACAGGTTGAAAATTGTACTGCGATAACAAAATAAGCATTTCTTTAGTTTTGCTTAAGAGTTTATTTTGGCTTATTCGAAAGAGCTTTCCAGTTCTTCCAATTCCATCATTAATTCAAGCATTTGCTCTTCAGCCTGTGCCAATTTTGCTTTTAATTCAGTCTGTTCATTCATCAGTTTAAGCAAATCATCCTTACGGTTTGCTTCATATAGGGTAGTATCCCCCAATAAAACTTCAATTTCTGCTAAGCGTGGCTGAGCTTTGGCAATCTGAACTTCATTTTTTTCAATATTTTTACGAATTGGACGACTTAGTTCACGATTACGTGCCGCTTCTTTACGCTGCGCTTCTTTGTCCAGTTTAGAAATGGTCGGTTTCACTTCAACTTGTGATTTCACGGGTGCAGCAGGTTGTTGCCCAGTTTTCATCATGTCGATACGTGCTTGGCGTAACCATTCTGCATAAGCGGTTAAGTCACCATCAAATTCACGACTTTGACCGCCATGAACCAAGATCAACTCATCACAGACTGAAGCAATCAATTGACGTTCATGCGAAACCAGAACAACGGCACCTTCAAAGTCTTGTAGCGCCATCGTCAGTGCATGACGCATATCTAAGTCTAAATGGTTGGTTGGTTCATCTAGAATTAACACGTTTGGACGTTGCCATACAATCAGGGCTAAGGCCAAACGCGCGCGTTCACCGCCAGAGAAGCTTTCACTTGGCGTGTCCATACGTTCGCCACTAAAACCAAAGCTTCCTAAGAAAGAACGTAAGCTTGCTTCACTGATTTTTCTATCGGCAATACGTGCCAATTGCAACATTGGGCTGGCATTACCATCCAAAGCATCCATTTGATGCTGGGCAAAATAGCCAATATTCAGCAGTTCAGAATCTTTACGCGTCCCTTGTAATAATTTTAAATCGCCAACCAGTGATTTAATCAGGGTTGATTTACCCGCACCATTCATCCCCAATAAACCAATTCGACTGGTTGGCGTAATTTGTAGGCTAACATTGGTCACAATCAGTTTTTCACCGTAACCAATATCTGCATTTTCAAGTTCAAGTAAAGGTGAACTCATTTTCGTTGGTTCACGGAAACTAAAGGTGAAAGGTGTATCGACATGTGCAGCAGAAAGTTCCTGCATACGTTCCAGTTGCTTAATTCGGCTTTGCGCTTGTTTGGCTTTGGTGGCTTGTGCTTTAAAGCGGTCGATATATTTTTGCAAATGTGCACGTGTTTCTAATTGCTTTTCATAAGCTTGTTGTTGTTGTGCTAAACGCTCACTACGAGTACGTTCGAAAGTCGAATAGTTGCCAGTATATAAAATCAGTTCTTGATTTTCGATATGTAAAATATGATCGGTAATTGCATCTAAGAAATCACGGTCATGTGAAATAAGAACCAAAGTTCCTTCGTAGGCTTTCAACCAATCTTCTAACCAAAGAATCGCATCTAAGTCTAAATGGTTGGTTGGTTCATCAAGCAGTAATAAATCTGAACGGCTCATGAGGGTACGCGCAAGGTTCAGACGCATACGCCAACCGCCCGAGAAGCTTGAAACATCGAGTTGTGATTGATGTTCAAAGAAACCTAAACCTGCCATGAGTTGTGATGCTTTAGAGGATGCTGAATAGCCATTAATTTCATCAAAGCGACCATATAAATGCGCTAGTTCATCATCACTTAAGCTGTCAGGATGATCCAGTTTGTTCTGAATTTCCCAATATTCTTCATCACCAGACAAAACAAAATCAATTGCTTTCATTTCTAAAGCTTTGATTTCTTGTGCCATATGAGCGACGGTCCACACGGCAGGACGGGTTAAAGAACCACTGTCTGATTCCATGCCGCCAAGGAGTGCATTAAATAATGTTGATTTTCCTGCACCATTGACACCTGTTAAGCCAATTTTCCATCCCGGATGTAGCTGCATGGATGCTTTTTGAAATAAAACACGTCCACCGCGACGTATAGAAAGTTGATCTAACTGAATCATTGAAATATCTAAATGAGAAGAATGGTGCGCGTATTCTAAAGGAAGCTACTCAGAAAAGAAAAAATCTGAGGCATTATTCTTTGATAAAGGGGATTCTTTGCGTAAATAAATAAAAATGTGACAAGTTGTTTAAAAAATAACCTTTCGTCAGAAATGAAATCAAAGCTCTATTTTTGCCCTTAAAACAACACTATAGTTATTTTTAGAGGAGTAATTAAAAAAGAATAAGGAAAGATGATGAAAAAAGGAATTTGGTTGGTATCAACGGGACTGTTATTGAGCTGTTCAAGTTTGGCTCAAGCAAAACAAGATATATGTGTGTTTGACCTACTGGGAAAAGCGGGTGAATCTTATAAAATGATGGAGGAGTGGGCACTCGCTGCAAAAGTATGGAATGCGGATGTCCGATTAATTGCGTATCAAAATGAAGAAAAAGCAGATAACGATTTTAAAAATGGAAAATGTGATGCCATTTATATGACCACCATGCGGGCACGTGCATATAATAAATTTGCAGGTTCTATTGATGCTTTAGGGGGTGTTCCCAGTAATGCGATTGCGCATAAAGCCATCATTTATGTGCTAGACAAAAGAAATATTAAAAGATTAAAAACAACCATTGATAATGTGCAATATGAAGTGGGGGGGATTGGACAAATTGGGCCTGCATACATTTTCGTTAAAGATCGCAATATTAATACGATTGAAAAAGCGGCAGGGAAAAAATTTGCCGTTTTAGAATATGATAAAGCACAAATTGCCATGGTCAAACGAGTGGGTGCGACTCCTGTTTTGTCAGATGTTTCGGATTTTGTCAGTAAGTTTAATAAAGGGCAAGTTGAGATGGTCGGTGCCCCCGCTTATGCATTTAAACCTTTAGAAATGGATAAAGGTTTAGGTACGAATGGGGCATTATTTAACTTTCCAGTGCTGAATGTGACTGCCGATTTAATTTTTAATACCGAAAAATTTCCAAGCAATTTGGGCATTCAATCGAGAGATTGGTTTATTAAACAATTACCTCGTCAATTTGCGATGGTGAAACGCTTAGAAGAGGGGATTCCTGCAAAATATCGCATGCAATTATCCAAAGAAGAAAAAGAAAAATATCAAAAATTATTAAGAGATGGTCGTATCGAACTAACCAAGCAAGGCATTTATGATGCTTCGATGATGACGGTACTGAAAAAAGCCCGTTGTACTGTAGAGCGAACCAATTTTGAATGTTCTTTAGGGGGCGAATAAACCTGCTCCGCAAACGAATTGTAAAATAACGCAAATTTTTTGCGGATTAGGTCATAATTTTTGTTATATAAGTTTATGATTTTATTTTAAATTTATAAAATTAAAAAAAATTGACCTACAGAACATAAAAAAATGGAGCAAATGCTCTATTTTTTTATTGTGAACTTGCTTAATATTTATGGCGTGAATGGACATTCGTCAAACAACAAGATTCTAAAAAGGACCGCCACAATGAAAAAAACGATTCTCGCATTAGCTGCATTTTCTGCTGTAGGTTTAGCGACGACAGCTCAGGCAGCTAAAGTAGATGTATGTGTATTTGACTTACTGGGTAAATCTGGTGAATCTTATCAAATGGCTCAGGAATGGGCGCTTGCTGCCAAAGGATGGGGAGCAGAAATTAATTTAATTCCACGCCAAGATGAAGCTGTTGCTGATAATGACTTTAAAGCAGGCAAATGTGATGGCGTTTTTATGACGGCGATGCGTGCACGTCAATACAATAAATTTGTAGGTTCTATTGATGCTTTAGGTGGTGCACCAAGCAACACGATTGCACAACGTGCGATTACTTTTGCACTTGATCAACGTAATGCGCCGAAAATGGTCAGTAATTTAGGCGGTAAAAAGTATGAAGTTGCTGGTATTGCGCCTTTAGGCTCGGCTTTTATTTTTGTACGTGATAAAAAGATTGATTCGATTGAAAAAGCAGCGGGTAAAAAATTTGCTGTATTAGGTTATGACGATGCACAAAAAATTATGGTGCAACGTGTTGGTGCACAAGCGGTTATTTCTGACGTTTCTAACTTTGTAGCCAAGTTCAACAATGGTCAGGTGGATATGGTGGGAGCACCTGCTTATGCGTATAAACCTTTAGAAATTTATAAAGGTTTAGGCTCAAATGGTGCGATGTTTAATTTCCCTGTATTACAAGTCACAGCCGATTTTATTATCCGTCCAGATCAATTCCCAGCAGGCTTTGGACAAAAATCGCGTGATTGGTTCGTGAAAAATTTACCGAAAAGTTTTGCCATGATTAACCGTCTTGAGACCAGTATTCCTGCCAAGTTTAAAATGAACTTAACCGCTGAAGATAAAACCAAATATCAAAAACTTCTTCGTGAAGGTCGTATGGATATGACCAAACGTGGAATTTATGATGTTGGCATGATGGGCGTATTGAAAAAAGCACGTTGCTCTGTCGATAAAGCCAATTTTGAATGTTCACTTGGTGGTGAATAGTATTGATTTTTAAAAATAAAGCCTAGATTAAATCTAGGCTTTTTTGTCGAATTAAATCTGTCATTTTTGCCATTGTTGTCAGCTCAAAAAAGCGTAGTCTTAAAAAATGGTGATAAAAATTTTATCATAAAAATGAAATCAAGGATTACGCTTGTGATTCACGATTAATAGATAAATAAAAACTCAAAAAGCTTCAATCTCAGATTGAATGAAAACAAAGAAACAAGGAAGAAAAAATCATGATGCCATGGTCTAAAACACTGCTGCTGGGTATGAGTTTGTGTGCCGTAACAGGTATTGCTCAAGCAAAACAAGTAATGTGTGTATTTGATTTAGTCGGTAAAAGTGGCGATGTTTTTACCCTGATGAAAGACTATCAACTTGCAGCCAAAAATTGGGGTGCAGATATTGAATTACGTGTGGGTCAAAACGAAGCGGTCATTGCTGAAGACTTTAAAGCGGGTAAATGTGATGCAATTAGTGTCACAGGAATGCGCGGTCGTCAGTTCAATGATTTTACTGGTTCTTTAGATGCGATTGGTGCGATTCCCGATTTAAAACTTGCGGTCAAAGTAATGCAAGGTCTAGCCAGTCCAACTTTTGCTAAACATATGGTACACGGCAAATATGAAGTGGTGGGGGTGATACCCGTCGGTGATGCTTATCTAATGGTCAATGACCGAAATATCAATACTGTGGCGAAAGCAGCAGGCAAAAAAATTGCAGTCTTAGATTATGATGAAGCACAAAAAATTATGGTTCAGCAAATTGGTGCACAGGCAGTCAGTGCGGATGTCACCAACTTTGGTGCCAAATTTAACAATGGTCAGGTCGATATTATTGGCGCACCTGCCGCTGTATTTAAACCTTTAGAGTTACATAAAGGATTAGGCAGTAAAGGCGCTATTGTGAATTATCCAATTTTACAAGTCACAGGTAACCTCATTATTCGTCCAGATAAATTTCCTGCTGGTTATGGGCAAAAATCACGTGAATGGGTGAAAAGTCAGTTGCCTCGTGCTTTTGGTATTTTAGGTAAAATGAAATCAGATATTCCACAAAAATATTGGATGCAAGTTCCTAGCGCAGATAAACCGGGTTATCAAAAATTGATGCGCGAATCACGTGTCGATTTAACCAAACGTGGGATTTATGATAAACGGATGATGAAATTATTATGGCAATTCCGTTGTAAGGAAGACCCAAAAAATTTCGAATGTAGTCTTCAAGATGAGAACTACAAACAATCTTGATAAAAATACTCAGATTTAACTTTAAATCTTCAAAGACTGACCATATATTGGGTATGATATACTTGAATTATGGTCTTTATCTTTTAAAGACATCTGAATTGAACAGAGGAATCCAACATGAATGCCCAAACTTTGGTGCTGACCGACAATGCTGCGAATAAAGTACGCCAATTGCGTGATAGTGAAGGCAACCAAGAATTAATGTTACGCGTTTATGTTACAGGTGGCGGTTGTTCAGGTTTTTCTTACGGTTTTAACTTCGCTGAAAGCATGAATGAAGATGATGCTGAATTTATCAATGGCGATGTAAAAATGCTGGTGGATTCTTTAAGCTATCAATATCTTGTAGGCTCAGCAGTCGACTATATTGAAGGCTTGGAAGGTTCACGTTTTGTTGTGCAAAATCCAAATGCAACAACAACCTGTGGTTGTGGTTCATCTTTCTCGATTTAATAAAAAGTTTGAAAAAGCCCTCATTTTTTGAGGGCTTTTTATTGAAAATAGCATGTATGATGGCGTTAACAATAAATCATTAGGCTTCTAATTTAGCAGCTTCTAAAATATCAAAAACAACGGTTGTCACGTCTTGGCTTAAATCACGATTGTTGAAAATTTCATGTGCTGAAATGGTGACATCTGTATCACTTGGCAGTAAGCGTTGTTCTTCTTCAATCAAATGTTGAATGGGTAATAAGGTGTGTTTGATTTCCAAATGAAGAATATCGCTGAATTCAAGGTTTTCATCTTCTAATTCAATCAATTGTTCATTCAAAAAGGGTAATAAAATTGAATGGAGGTAAGGTTGAATCTCAAGAATATCAAAGATTTCGATCTCACGTGTTTGCTCAATCGTACTAATGTGATCATTCATTTCAATCAGAATATGGTAGTAACTCACACGCGTCTCCAGAGATTTTATCTTGTTATTTCTGTACATCACAATAACATGAAATGCACGCTATTTCCGTTCTATTATTATGCATATACTTATAAAAAGTAAGGGATTTTTACATTGTATCTCAGTCGCTGCTTAACGGGCATCTAACAAAGCTAAATCGGCAGGGGTCAGGCTGAAATTTTGCATATTTTGATCCTTCATCATTGGATACATTAGTGCGACGGGGTCTTGATTATGTTTTAAACCCAGCGCATGTCCAAATTCATGTGCGAGGGTAAGACGTAAATCATCTTTGGATGAAAACTCATAAATATTAATTTGTTTGCCATTAAACAGTCCTTTATCAAATAACCGAGCTTGAAAGCGTTGATTAAATTGATCAATAGATTGATTTAATTGGTTGTTAATTTGATTGAGTTCGCTCACCTGATTATTTAAGTGTTGAATTTTTTGGTTGTACAGATTGATTTCTTGTTCTAGCGCAAAGATTTGTTGTTGGAGTTGATGACGTTGTTGTATAAACAGATCACGCTGTGAGGGATGGATACTCCCATTTTGATTCATCATGGCAATTTGCTGATTATATTGGTGTAATTGAGCATCTAGTTGTATTTTTTTAGTGTCGAGTAGGATATTGGCACGATCTATCTCATCTTTAAGTTGCTTGAGGTTTTGATTTTTATTTGACCAAATTTGCTGATTTTGTTCAATATTACCTAGTTGTTGACGGCGTTGATTTGATTCATCTTGGCGCTCATCGTAGATTAAATGAATCGTAAGTTTGGCATTCGGGTCATAAATAAAATAATCATTGCCTGTCCCTATTTTCCAAATATCGGTGGCTTGTTGACTCAGTTGTATGACCTCGTCTTTGCTTAAACCAAAACGTGGGTCAACTTCGGCAATACGATAACGTAAGCGCATATCGAAAGGATGCTTAAGTCGATCAGATACTGCGTTATAGCGAAGTTGATGGTGCTGATGTGTTTGATAGGTTATCAACAACAACCAAATAACGGTAAGAATCAGGCTGAGCATACGCATAAAATTGATTAATCTAGATCACTGGATTTGAGAGCAATAGAGAGATGGATTGGATCAATAAGCGTACGAGCTAATTTCTCTGAAAGTAGCAATATTTTGATTAAAGTATTCATTTTACCCATTCTTGAAAATATTTTATTTTGTTGATGACTTTAGCAAAAAGCATGATTGAATACATTAAAAATGAACATAAAAAACCGCGCTTACGCGCGGTTTTTTATGACTTAATTAAAGTGACAAATTATTTTTTGTCATCTTTAACTTCAGTGAACTCAGCATCTACAACGCCGTCATCCGCTTTTTGTTGTTGACCCGCATCACCACCTTGGAATGCATTTGGATCAAAACCTTCCGCACCGCCTTGAGCACCTTGCGCTGCTTCATAAGCACGTTGGCTAATTGGCATAATGATGTTTTGTAAAGCTTCAGTTTTCGCTTTGATTTCTTCTACATCATTTTCTTTAGTAGACGCTTCAAGCTCAGCAACCGCAGTTTCAATCGCTGTTTTTTCGTCAGCAGTCACTTGCTCACCAAGATCTTTCACTGCTTTTTGAGAAGAAGACACTAATGCATCAGCTTCGTTACGTGCTTTCGCGAGTTCTTCGAACTTACGATCTTCTTCAGCATTCATTTCAGCATCTTTAATCATCGCTTCAATTTCAGCATCGCTCAAACCTGAGTTTGCTTTAATCTGGATCGATTGCTCTTTACCCGTGCTCTTGTCTTTTGCAGACACTTTCAAGATACCATCGGCGTTGATGTCGAAAGATACTTCAATTTGTGGCACACCACGTGGTGCAGGTGGAATGTCGCCCAATTGGAAGTTACCCAACAATTTGTTTTGCTGTGCCATTTTACGTTCGCCTTGGAACACAGAAATGTCTACAGCAGGTTGGTTGTCAGCAGCAGTTGAGAACACTTGAGATTTCTTCGCAGGAATCGTGGTGTTTTTCTCAATAATTGCAGTTAACACACCGCCCATGGTTTCAATACCAAGTGTCAGTGGTGTTACGTCAAGTAAAAGTACGTCAGTTTTGTCACCAGACAATACCGCACCTTGAATCGCAGCACCCATGGCTACAGCTTCGTCAGGGTTCACGTCTTTACGTGGCTCTTTACCGAAGAATTCTTGTACTTTCTGTTGAACCATTGGCATACGTGATTGACCACCGACCAAGATTACGTCAGAGATGTCGCTTGTTGAAAGACCAGCATCTTTAAGCGCAATACGGCAAGGTTCAATGGTACGAGCAACAAGATCAGCCACTAAGCCTTCAAGTTTTGCACGTGTTACGTTGATCACTAAATGTTTAGGACCAGTCGCATCAGCCGTGATGTATGGAAGGTTAATTTCCGTTGCATTTGACGAAGAAAGCTCGATTTTTGCTTTTTCAGCTGCTTCTTTCAAACGTTGTAATGCAAGTGGATCTTGTTTTAAGTTGAAGCTTTGTTCTTTCTTGAACTCTTCAACTAAGTATTCGATTAAAGCGTTATCGAAGTCTTCACCACCAAGGAATGTATCACCATTGGTCGACAATACTTCAATTTGTTGGTCGCCATCTAAGTCAGCGATTTCAATGATTGATACGTCAAAAGTACCACCACCTAAGTCGTAAACTGCGATTTTACGGTCGCCTTCTTTTTTGTCCATACCGAACGCAAGTGCAGCAGCCGTTGGTTCGTTGATGATACGTTTAACTTCTAAACCTGCGATTTTACCTGCATCTTTAGTCGCTTGACGCTGCGCATCATTGAAGTAAGCAGGAACAGTAATCACGGCTTCAGTAACGGTTTCACCTAAATAGTCTTCAGCAGTTTTTTTCATCTTTTTCAAGATTTCAGCTGAAACTTGTTGTGGTGCGAGTTTTTTATCGTTCACATCAACCCAAGCATCACCATTGTCTGCTTGGATGATTTTGTAAGGTACAAGACCAATGTCTTTTTGTACTGCTTGGTCTTGGTACTTACGACCGATCAAACGCTTGATGGCATACAAGGTATTTTTTGGATTCGTTACTGCTTGACGTTTCGCAGATTGACCAATCAGAATTTCACCATCTTTGTATGCAACAATTGATGGGGTAGTACGCGTACCTTCTGCATTTTCGATTACTTTAACTTTGTCGCCTTCAAGTACAGCGACACAAGAGTTTGTTGTACCTAAATCGATACCAATGATTTTAGCCATTTGGATGTTTCCTCTAAATTTTTTACAATGTTTTTTGCTTGTTATCCGATATGAGAGCCATTCAAATTTTTTCAAGTTCTTTAAACGAAAAAAATAGAAAAACTCTCGAATTTCTTTACTTTATTGACCCACTAAGACCATTGCAGGGCGAAGTAAACGGTTTGATAAGGTATAACCCTTTTGTAATACAGTACCGATTTCACCTGCTTTAGCATCGGGTGCGATACCCACTGCTTGGTGTAAATCTGCATTAAAACCGTTATTCATATCCACTTCTACTACACCGAATTTTTCCAGTGTATGTAGCAAGGATTTCAACGTAAGTTGCACACCTTCAAGTAATGCTGATTCCGTGTCACCTGCAGCTTGAATTGCGCGTTCTAAATTATCAACCGAGTCGAGTAGCTCTTTCGCGAACTTCTCAATCACAGTTTCTTTGTGCTTTTCAGCATCACGTTGAATACGTTCCACACTTTTTTGAGCTTCGTATACAGCATTGGCTGTACGTGCTTTTTCAAGTTTTAAACTTTCTTCCAAGTTTTTAATTTGTGTTTGTAAATCTTCAACTGAAACGGCAGTTTGCTCTGTTTCAGCTTGAGTTTGTGCTGTTTGTTGATCAGCTTGCTCTTGCCCAAGATCTTGAGCTTGTTCGTTTTGCTCAGTTGCCATAGATTTACTCCGTTTAAATGGGTTCTTAAACATGCACAGTCCTTTTGGCTGCAGTGTTAACTGGGTTAATCCTGAACTGCCATGAGTGATAAAATTCATGATTAATACAGAGGTCGGGGCAAGCGATAAAAATTCAAGCGAGACAAGCAATTAAATCTGTTTAATTTGATGAAAAGCGTTAAAAAATACCGTTTTTCGAGCAATTGGGTAAAAATGATTGGATTATTGATGCTTAGCTTGATGTTATGGATAAAATAATAACCCGCTTGAAAAAGCCCAAGGACATCAGCTGCTGAGTGATCACCTTAAGGGCAACCCGAAAATGGCAGTACACGCCATACTTATTATAAGCAGAGACAATTTCCCCACTCTTGCAGACCCTGCTTAAATCTTGCAACAAATTCAAAAATAAAAAGTCTTCACATTAAAAGATGCACTTCGAGTTCATCGCGGTAAATATTATGGTGGTTACTGTTAACAAAAATTTAATTCCGAAACAGAGTGCTGCATCATCGTGAACAGTAACAAGTTTAAAATTTTGTGATCGTGATTTGTGTTAATGAATAAAAAAATGCCCAGTAAAAAAGGGCATTCAATGGCGTAGATAAAAAGATTTTAATCGTCGTGACGATGACGTTGCTGTTTATCATAATCTCGACGAGGTTCATCCCAACGGTTTTTTTGAGATTGATCTTGCTGTTGTATTTTTTGACGATTTTTCAAATCTGATTTTTCGCGTTGTTGGTCAATCCGTTGGCGTTCACGTTGCTTCGCATCCCAACCCGATGAATTCGGTTGATTTTGTTCAGCGTACTTACGTTGTTCACGTTTTTTGCGATCCCAATCTAACTGTTTTTGACGATTTTGTTCCCATTGACGACGTTCAAGTTCACGCTTTTGACGTTCTAGCTCTAAACGGTTTTGTCGTTGTTGATATTCCCAATGTTGACGATTACGCTCACGATCATAGCGATAGTCATAATCTCGATCATAATGACGGTCGGAGCGATTGTCATAACGTCCAGCGTAATAACCGTCATTTTCAGGGAATGCTACGCAACCTACAGTTAAAAATGTGGTTGCTAAAGCCAGTAGCATGAGTTTTTTAGCCATAGCCTATATCCTTCTTTTTAAGGAGTAGCAAAAACACTCCGAAATATACGTGGAAATTGTCAATGACAAGGTATAAAAAGAAGATTAGCGTATGAATGGTTTTACTGTGTATATAGATGATTAGACTTCTATAAGATTATGGTCACTTATAAGCCGATCATGTAGAAAATATGAAGAATATAAAAAAAGGAAGGTGCATGAATGGTTGCTTTTAATCAAACGCTACAGACGATCATCGAAAAAGGACAAGGCATCGCAGCCCGCACTTTAGATCGCTTGCCGAGCCTTGCGCAAGAGTCTTTGGTTAAAGTTTTAGGCTATCCCTATCAATATCCTGAGCTTGACCCATTAATCAAATGCATGATGGCTGTACAGTTAAAACAAGGCAATCGTGGTTTTATTGGTGCAGATGTCATTCGTGCCCGTAAAGCCTTTGACTTGCAAATGCAGTCGATTAAGAGCAAACCAACCCCTGTGAAGCAAGTCGAAGATATACGTTTGCCTTTACACAGCGGCACGATCTTCGCGCGACATTATCATCCTGCCCCAAGTAAAAAACTGCCGATGATTGTGTTTTATCATGGTGGTGGTTTTGTCGTGGGAGGGCTAGATAGTCATGATGAGGTGTGTCGTTTACTTGCTGTGTATGCGAAAGTGCAGGTTTTAAGTATTGACTATCCATTAGCACCCGAAACCAGTCCAATAAAATTAATTCAAACCTGTGAAGATGCCTTGGCATGGGTCTATCAAAATAGAAAACAGTTTAAAATTTTAAAAAATAGAATTTCAGTTGCTGGCGATAGCGCAGGGGGGAATATTAGTACGGTGGTTGCACAGCGTAGTGCCCATAAAGTATATGCACCTCAAGCCCAATTGCTGCTCTATCCCGTTGTTGATTTTAAAAGTCGTCATCCATCGTTCTATGCCTATAAAGATGGTTTGCTTCTGACCGGAGAGGATATTGATTTTGTGACGCACTATTATGCAGAACAGCATCAAGTGGAATTAGATGATCCGATTATTTCTCCCACCTATGGTAAACACGATAAATTACCGCCTGCATACGTGATTACAGCGGGTCATGATGTATTACATGATGAAGGTGAAATTTATGCCTATAAACTACGGCATCGTGGCGTGAAAGTACATTACCAAGAATATAATGATCAACCGCATGGTTTCATCAATCTCACCCCAATTTCTTCTCGCGCTAAAAAGCATTTTATTGAAATTAGTAAGAACTATAGAAAGTTTTGGGATAAACACGCTTAAGCTTTTTTCTCAATTGATGTATCAATAGGACAAGGTGTTTCACGTGAAACACCTTTTTTATTTATTTTCAATTTTGGCTTTGGGGAGCGTCAGTTGAAATTCGGGCACATAAAAACTGTGTAAATACTTCGCTTGAGAAAAATCAGGGAAGATGTCGAGCGTATTTTTCCATGCGACTTGTTTAAGTTTACATAGCTTGCCGCGAAATTGAGGACTGAATTGATAATGTAAACCTTGCCATGTTTGTTGGATGTTTAACAGTCGGGCGGGTAAATGATGACTATTGATATAAAAAGTTTGGCTATGTTTGTACTTATACAGACACAAACTCATTTCTTGTTGTTCAAATGAAATGGTGCAATACACCACATCATCTTTGATTACCCATTCAAATTGGGCAAGTTGTTTTGGAATGCCCCAAAAATATTGACCATGAACAACAGATGCCTCGGTCGACACATAAATTTTAGCAATGGAAGATAAGTGTCTTTTACTGATTAAGGGGTGGTCTAAAAGGAGCAGTTCATCATATGGGCCAATAGGGGACTCATGATAACGGATCAATATGATCTGTACCACTCGACCAATTGGAGAGGGGGCAATGTGAAAAGCGTGATTGTGTTTAATAAAGTTTGGCGTTAACCAATAATTCAAAATAAAAGCATCACCATGTAAATGCCAAGGCGGATCATGATGAAAAGTCACTGTACTTAATGCTTCATTCATTGTAATTCTCATTTATCCCAAAAAGAGATACTGTTTTATTTATATTGAAAGATTAATATATAGTCATTCACAATGACAACTTGAAATAGAAGAGTAAAGAAATGTTAAAACAAACCCTATTCGCTGTAGGTGCTATATGTATAAGTTTACAAGCGATGGCTGCAAATAGCATTGTAGAAATGAAAACATCAATGGGAAATATTGAAATAGAACTTTTTAATGACAAAGCGCCTATTTCAGCAAAAAACTTTGAAGGCTATATAAAAGATAACTTCTATAATGGCACCATTTTTCACCGCGTTATTCCAGGCTTTATGATTCAGGGCGGTGGCATGGATGCCAAAATGGCAGAAAAACAAACTAAAGCTCCTATCCAAAATGAATCTTATAATGGTTTGAAAAATGTACGTGGCACTTTAGCGATGGCACGTACCAACAATCCTAATTCAGCCAGTAGCCAATTCTTCATTAATACCGTAGATAACGACTTCTTAAATAAAAGTCAGATGAATGCAGGTTATGCCGTGTTTGGTAAAGTGACCAAAGGTATGGATGTAGTCGATAAAATTACTAAAGTTCCAACGGCAAACTTCGGTATGCACCAAAATGTACCGCAACAGGCTGTAAAAATTGTGAGTGTGAGTATTAAACCAGCAGTAGTGAAAAATTAATAAAAAAATAAAGCAGAAATATTTTGGTCATGTTTTTGCTTTAAAATTAGATATTTATACTTAAGACAGAGTAAAAATGAGCCAAAATAGTGCATAAAAATGCAACACTCGATAAAACAGTCAGTTAAAAGCGCTTGCGTGTGTACGAAATTGCCCTATACTGTGCTCATCCCGACGAGATAGCCGGAAACAAACGAAGCACGAAGTGCAGAGTTGTTAAGGAATATCAAGTTGAGCGACTTAATTACTGACGAAGTATTAAGAAGATCATTAAGAGATTATGAAGAACAACTTGTGTGGATTTTTACTGGTTGATTGATCGAAATTATTTTCATTGATTGATGGTAGAAATTACTCGAAGTTTATTTGAGAAATATTTGTCAGAAAATTG
>NZ_NEGM01000011.1:0-79437 GCF_002135275.1 Acinetobacter sp. ANC 4973 | reverse complement strand
AGCAAGTATCCATAAACAGTTGTGCTGGCGACAATAGCAAGAGTGAACCACCTGATCCCTTCCCGAACTCAGAAGTGAAACCTCTTCGCGCTGATGGTAGTGTGGGGTTACCCATGTGAGAGTAAGTCATCGCCAGCTCATTATTCCTAAAACACCCCCAACCTAAACGTTGGGGGTGTTTTTTTATGTGGGGAATAAAAGAAATAAAAGAAATAAAAGTTAAATATTAGGAATGATGAAAAATACTCAAGAGCTCAAGCACCTTTATTATGAAGCTTCTTGCTGTATTAAATTACTGCTATTCTTTAGCATGTATAATAATTGCCCTAAAAGAATGTCTTTCTCTGCTAAAGCAATAATAATCATAGGATGATTCGCTGAAGGAACAGAGGTTAAGATCGCCTTGCCATTTTCTGCATCTAGAGTGATCGATTGGCAACCATTTAAATGGATTTCCTGCATAAAAGCGGAAACCATCGCAAGAATTGAGCTGCTGACAGCCGCTAATTTTCCATTATTATAATTGTCTTTTTTATGAATAGTTGCAAGCTCAAAACCATCTGTTGAGCACAGCATAATAAAGTTAACACCTCTAACACTATGTATAATCTCTTGAATTTGATATTTAGCAAATTGAATTAGCTCTGGTGATGCTGCTCTGTTATTTTTAAGTGCAAACATAATGACTCCTTTATGCAGTTATTTGATGATTAACTTCTACAGAGGTGATTAATGCTTCAAGTAAAAGGAGTGCATCTTCTTTTTTTCGAGCATCGATAAAAAATAGAGGGGAGTATAAATCCTGACTAATCAGCCAATCTTTGTAAATTAAAGTTGATTTTGTATTGTCTACATCTGTATGTGTAATACCAATTGCAATATTGTCAGTATGATTTTGAAATGTATCGAGATAGTTTTCGAGTTCTTCAATCGGGTTTTCAACGGTATGGTCGATTAAAATAATGGCACCAATAGCACCTTTACATATGACAGACCAAATGAAATCAAAACGACTTTGCCCTGGAGTACCGTATAAACCGATTTTAATACCATCCTCAAGGGTGACTTCACCATAATCTATGCCGACCGTGGTTTCCATTTTATTGTGGCTTTGCTGATCGGTATTAAACGCTTCAGTCAGTAAAACAGGCACATCTGAGAGTGAGCGAATGGCTTCTGTTTTACCTGCTCCCATTGAGCCTGCAAAAACTATTTTATATTGTTGTAGAATCATAACTTATTCCTTAAAAGCCAAATTTTCTGCGTAATTTACCGAAAAAGCTTTGTATCGTATTTTGCTCTTCTTGTTTGATTTCCTGCGGTGGTGGGGCGTAATGCTTGTCCCAGATATTTATTTTTTCAATATTATTTGCTGCAATATTGGTTGCGATAAAGTGCCGTACTGTATTTTGCGACAAATTAAGTTGTTCTGCTATTTTTGAAATTTTCCCGCCTTGTATAAAGCAGGCGGATAATTGAAAAATAATTTTCCGATTAGATTGATCAGATGGTTTTGGCCATGTATGAATTTTATAATGACCATCTTCAGGAGCTAAATTGTCAATAACTTCAGGTGAGTTCCAGAATAGATTCCATAGCCAATCCTGTAATATAAACTTATCTTTGCGTGAGACTTTGGTTAGATCCGTTGTATTGGCTAAATTATAATGAAAACTATGGTTTGTACTTTTGATTGTCCTTTGCGTATTTAGCCAAGCCGTATTTTGAGCAGGGTGTATGACAGCTAAGGTTCCAGCATCATCGTGTAAATGTAATTTTGAGTTATGCTGGATATCATATAAATTAAGAAAAAACTTTTTATCTAAAGTCTCAGTTTCCATTTCATTCGTAATCAGAAGTTCATCAGATAGCGTTTCTTTATGGGGAGCACTAATCAAAGAGCGATTGATCCATTCAAATAAATTTTCTTGTTCAGTTACAGGTAAAAATAAGATGTTATTTTCAAGCTGTACTTGGGTTGATGATGGTATTGATGTTTTTAACCAAGGAAAGCATTTTTTATTAATGATTTGCTGTATGTTTTCTGTTTTGTAAAAGCTTTCATCAATACATAGGCAATCAATATTGGGATCTGTAGCAGTAACCCATTGGAGCATATAGTTTTGTGGGATTAAGCTACGGAGCTGAATTTTTAACTCTTCAGAATGATTGAGACTTAATCCAGCAATCGCAATATTGAGATTTTGCTTATTCATATGCTCACCCTGTTTAATTGGGTTTAGGGGAATTTAAGAACTAAAAAGCCTTGTAGATCTAAATATACAAGGCTTTTTATCAGATTTAAGAAAAATTTAGTCCTTTTTCATAGCCTTTTAATTCATGGCGTGCCATAGCTAAATTTGCTTTAGAACGATCAAGCACAAGATAAAGGAAAACATTATCATTTTTTTCAAGTGGGCGAATGATATGGTATTGCTTGCCTAAAGTAATCAAGATGTCTTCAATGGTATCATTTAGATTTAATGCTTTTGCCACACGTCGTTTAGAACGAACGACTTCTGTATTGCCAGCAGCAGCTAATTCCAGATCAATATCACCTCCGCCTTGTGTTGCAAGTGCTAAGCCACTTTCACTATCAACTAATGCAGCTGCATGGAAACCATCGATATTTGCTAATGAATCAAGTGATATTTTAGCCATATTTATTTTCTCTCTCTGATTGTTATAAAGAATTATTTGATATGTTTTTGGCTTGCTTGAACTGTTGGTTAACAAGTTAATTTCATTATAGAAGTGCGATTAATTTTATCAATGTAATTAATTTTCTAACCCAGTGTTATCAAAAGTGCAGCTAAAAAGTTGATCATTTTAGTCAGTTTAAATATGAATTGGTTCACATTTTTTGCAAATAAGTGCATATTCGTTGTGTTGTTTTACTGTAATATTTGGAATTATTTGATAATGTAAACAAATGTAAGAATTAGCGAAAAACCCATAAAATTACATGATTTAACGTAAAGCTACATATTAATACATGGCGGGAGTTTTAAAGAGAGTAATTTCGAATGTTAGGTTGTTGAAAAGATAACCTATATTTAGGTTATCTTTTTTTGTGATTAAACAAAGATTTGAGTTGCTGCACAATATAAAACCCAAAGAATAATAAGCGCGACTATTGGTTCAAAAATTTTTGACCACTTTGGAACAGTCACTGCTAAAGTTTCTGAGTGATTGTGTAGATCTTCATTTGCATGAATTTGTGGTTGACTGACCATTTGATTAAACTCCTTCATTGTTGAGTCTAATGATATCTCTTCTTGCACGATCGGTTTAGAGCCTTTTAGTTCTGATAGACCATTTGTTAGCCAAACCCAGTCAGCGGCTTGACCTGAAAGATGTTCAATTTGTCCGATAAGGAGTTCATGTAATCCGTGAATTTTAAGATTGCCAATATCATTGAGTTGTTTAAGCTCAGCCAATTGTAATTTTAATATCTCAGTGACGGTTTGCTCTAATTCCTTTTTAGGTAATATAGATTGATTGTTTGAAGAAGTGGTGAGATGACGTGCCACCTCTTGGATAAAGAGTTCATCGGGTGACGCTATTTCTTGATAAACTTTTTTGTCATCAGTACGCCAGAGTGTAATTAACTTACCTAATATCAGCGCATTAATTTCTAATAAATACTCTTTTCGTTCTTCTTTGCTGTATTGTTCAAGAAGCTGAGGCTTCTGAGTATAAATCTGCTCAGCAAAATATTGTACTAAATCAAAAGCCATCAACTTACTCCATATTATTTTAGTCTAATAACCGTAGGCTCGGTTTTTTCTTAGGTTGTTTGGTTTCTTCTGCCTGTGTGGTTGATTTTAAAGTATCTTCAGGGATTTGGGTATCTTCATATTCATTTGGATCAAAGAATAAACCTTGACCATTTTCACGTGCATAAATCCCAATTACGGCATTTAAGGGGATGTAAATATCACGCGAAACGCCACCAAAGCGAGCAGAGAAGGTGATGGTATGATTGCTCATATTTAATTGGTGTACGGCATGAGGTGCTAGATTGAGAACAATTTGCCCATCTTGAATAAATTGTTCTGGAACCATAGTATTCGGTTGGGTGGCATCGACCAATAAGTGAGGGGTGAGGTTATTGTCACAAATCCATTCATAAATTGCACGAGCAAGATAAGGGCGTGTAGGAGTGAGGTTTAATTCTGCTTCAGACATTGAAAAATACTCTATTGATTAATTAAAATATCACGATATTTGTTTTTTTCCTGCATGGTCATCGACTTGGTAAAAGCAGGACGGGTAAATATACGTTGGCAATATAATAAAATGGGTCGGCAATGTTGTTTTGGCAGTTCAATCCCCATTGAATTTAACCGTAAAAAGATGGGGGCTAACATACAATCTAGAATGGTAAAATTTTCCGACATGAAATAGGGGAAATGCTGAAATAGGGGGGTTAAGGAAATCAGTATATCGCGCAGTTGCTTTTGGGCTTTGGCTTTTTCTTTTTCATTCAAGCTATCAGGGTGACGCAACATAATATCGGCAAGTTTTAACCAGTCTTGCTCGAAGCGCCAAATATATTGGCGTTGTTCTGAACGAGGTGCAGGAGCATCTGCATAGAGTTTATTTTGACGGTAACGATCATCTAAATATTCAGAAATAATTCCTGTATTGAATAGTTTGAGTTCGTTTTCAATCAGCATCGGCAATTGATTGTATGGATTTAAGCTCGCGAGATCTTCGTCGTCTTCATCCACCATAATCAGATGATATTTAATTTGCTTCTCGGCAAGGACATAGCGAATCCAATGTGAACGAAAGTCATCTGCATGGCTATACAGTGTAATTCCTTGAAGAGGTGCGGTTTCGACGGACATAATCCCAAACAAAGCAAAGTGAATGGAATAGGATACTAAAATTCAGCATGAAAATCACGAGAACAAATGAGAGAAATTTTAATCAGATGTGGTAGAGCAATAATTTATGCGCTTGTCTTTGATTTTATTGAGCATGGGTTTTTTAGGATGGCGAGGTAATTGCGGTATTGTTTTTTTAGTAATGAGTTGAATATGAAAATTTAAAATATTTAGACGATGTACAAAAATTAAGACATAAAAAAGCCTTGGATAAACCAAGGCTTTTTTTCCGATTCGGTAAACGAATTAACGTTTAGAGAACTGAGGACGTTTACGTGCTTTACGTAAACCAAGTTTCTTACGTTCAACTTCACGAGCATCACGAGTAACGAAACCAGCTTGACGAAGAGCAGGTTTTAATGTTTCGTCAGAAGCGATCAACGCACGAGTAATACCGTGACGGATAGCGCCAGCTTGACCACCAATACCACCACCAGCAACAGTGATGTAAAGGTCAAACTTTTCAGTAACTTCAAGAAGTTCTAAAGGCTGACGAACAACCATACGAGCAGTTTCACGACCGAAATATTGCTCAAGTGTACGGTTGTTGATTACGAGTTTACCTGTACCAGCTGATAAGAAAACACGTGCAGTTGCGGTCTTACGGCGACCTGTACCATAATTAGTAGCCATGTGCTGTATCCCTTAGATGTCCAAAACTTGTGGCTGTTGAGCAGTATGAGGATGCTCAGAACCAGCGTACACTTTCATTTTTTTGATCATTGCATAACCAAGAGGACCTTTTGGTAACATACCTTTTACAGCTTTTTCTAAAACTGTTTCAGGTTTGTGAGCAATTAACTTCTCGAAGTTAGTCTCACGGATACCACCAGGGAAACCAGTATGGCGATAGTATTTCTTATCCTGAGCTTTTTTACCTGTTACAGTAATTTCTTCAGCATTGATAACAACGATGTAATCGCCAGTGTCAACGTGCGGAGTATAAGACGTTTTATGCTTACCGCGTAAACGACGAGCGATTTCAGTCGCAAGGCGACCTAAAGTTTTGCCAGAAGCATCAACAACATACCAGTCATGTTGAACTTCAGCAGGCTTAGCGCTGAGAGTTTTCATTAAACCACTACCTATTATAGTTGGTTTGGACTATGGAATCTGTCCAAACAAAAGGAGACCGAATTCTACCTGAAAGACAGGTGAATCACAATGAAAATATAGAATTTCAAGCGCTGTATTATAAGCTATTGTTCAATATTTGACTAGTGGCTTTTAAGATAGTGTGCTATTTGTTTATTTTGATGAATATCAATGATTTGATTTTAAATAAAATGCTGAAAGCAAAAATAAAAATGACAGCTGGGAGTACTAAAGTTCAATTTATTGGACTAATTTGATTTGCGCATATTCTATCAGCCTTATTATCCCTTTGTATTATCTTATAATTCAGCCTAATGCTGGGTGTGGATCATATTTGTATTATTGGTTGTAATAGTTGCTATTACGTGGGGCTTGGCTTTACTCCTCATTTTACTTTACCTGATTGTAAACTTTATTTTATTAGTACCGATTGCTTACAGTCTCTTTCTGATGATGACTTTAAGTCTTGTATATCTCCTGTATCGCTCTTTTCCTCTTTTCCTCTTTTCCTCTTATGCTTCATTGGCTTCTTAAAGCATGCAGCATTGCCTCTGTTATCGCTATTTTTATTTATATTGCATTATTCATTGCTTATTTATCTGGTGCTATTATTCCACCATCGTCCTAGCTAAAAACATAAAAATCAACGGTATTTATTTTCTAGATTCAGTAAAATAGCGGTACTGAAATAAATCTGCATAGGTCAGCCATGCTTCCTCTATATGTCACCAGCGGCGAACCTGCTGGTATCGGTCCTGATATTTGCCTAAGTTTGGCAGATCGGATTGATGAGCGTCCAATTGTGGTTTTGGCAGATATTCATATGCTGAAGCAGCGGGCTGAAATTTTAAATCAGCAGATAGAATTGATTGAGTATCAAGGACAATCTGATACATCTGCACTGGGGCAGCTTTATGTGGAGCATGTTGCATTAAATACAGAGGTTATTTTGGGGAAATTAAATTCTCAAAATTCAGCTTATGTATTAGAACAATTACGTCGTTCAGCCGATTATGCCATGCAGGGTAAAAGTGTGGGCGTTGCAACGGCACCCGTACAAAAATCAATTATAAATGATGCAGGCATTCATTTCAGTGGGCACACCGAATATTACCAAGAGTTTGCGGGTGTTGAACGTGTGGTCATGATGCTGGCAACCAAAACTTTACGGGTTGCTTTGGCGACCACGCATCTTGCATTACGCGATGTGCCAGATGCCATTACCGCAGAGCGTCTGCATCAAGTAATTGATATTTTAATTTATGATTTAAAAACAAAATTTAAGATAGATCAGCCGCATATTTTGGTTTGTGGCTTAAATCCTCATGCAGGTGAAGACGGTTATTTGGGCCGTGAAGAAATTGAGGTGATTAATCCAGTGCTTGAAACCTATCGTGCACAAGGCATTGATATGAGTTTAAGCCTTCCTGCCGACACCTTATTTACGCCTGAACATTTAAAAGATGCAGATGCAGTTTTGGCGATGTATCACGATCAAGGCTTACCTGTGTTAAAATCTCAAGGATTTGGTGAAGCCATTAATATTACTTTAGGCTTACCGTTTATTCGTACTTCTGTAGATCATGGTACAGCGCTCTCCCTTGCAGGTACTGGACTGGCAAAAAGTTCAAGTTTGCACGTTGCTGTCGATTTAGCCCTTGATTTAGCCCATCACTGATTTTTTGGTGAATAACCTTCACGTTGGAACTGTTTTTATGTATCAGATTAATGCCCTAAACCCAAAAGAAGAAGGGCATCAGGCTCGAAAACGATTTGGTCAAAACTTTTTACATGATCAACGTGTGATTGCCAAAATTGTGCGATCGGTCAACCCACGTGCAGGTGAAAATATTGTTGAAATTGGTCCCGGTCTTGCAGCATTAACTTCACCTTTGATTGGTGAATGTGATGCTTTAACGGTGATTGAGCTGGATCGTGACTTGGCCGCTGGCTTACCGGGGCGTGTGCCATATCCTGAGCGTTTGACCATTGTTGAAGCGGATGCCTTAAAGTATGACTATACTGCGTTGTTTCAAGACGATCGCCCATTACGTGTCGTCGGGAACTTGCCGTATAACATTTCAACGCCATTGCTTTTTCATCTTTTGGAATTTGGCGATAAAATTAAAGATATGCATTTCATGTTGCAAAAAGAAGTGGTTGATCGTATTACTGCTTCTCCAAATACCAAAGAATATGGCCGCTTATCGGTCATGATTCAGTATTATTGCAAACCGACATTTTTATTTGAAGTACCACCTGGATCTTTTAATCCGCCACCGAAAGTAACTTCTGCCGTATTCCGTTTAGAGCCTTATGCGGTGAAACCTGTGATTGCCAAAAATGAAAAAGCTTTGGCACGTTTGGTTTCACATGTCTTTACGCAGCGTCGTAAAACTTTGCGTAATAGTTTGAAAGGAATGTTAGTAGAAGAAGCTTTTGAAAATGTAGGCATTGACCCAATGGCGCGTCCAGAAAATTTAACGATGGCGCAATTTGTGGCTTTGTCAGATCAAATGGTGGCTTAAAAGTGGCTCGCTCCGATATTCGACACAACTATGTGATTGGTGATGTTCAGGGCTGTTTTGAAGCCTTGAAAGCATTACTAAAAGAAATTAAATTTGATCCCGATTTGGATTTTATTTGGTTTGCAGGCGATTTGGTCGCCCGTGGTGAAAATTCAATTGGTGTACTTCGTTTTGTTAAAAAGTTGGTTGATCGTGGCGTTGCTGCAACGGTATTGGGTAATCATGATTTAACACTTTTGGCCTGTGCACGTGGTTTAAAAGAGCTAAAAGATAAAGACAATACGCGTGATGTGATTGATGCTATTGACAGTGATGATCTGATTGATTGGCTACGTAAACAGCCGTTATGTCTTTTTCCAAATGATCAAACCATTTTGACACATGCGGGTATTCCGTGTATTTGGTCGGCAGAGCAAACTTTTGCTTTTGCTAAAGAAGTTGAAGCCATTATTAGTCATGAAAATTTTGACTTAGTTGATGTTTTCTTAGCTGAGATGTACGGCAAACTACCTGATTTATGGTCGGATGATCTTGAAGGTAATGCACGTTTACGTTGTATTACCAACTATTTAACCCGTATGCGTTTAACCAATGCGCAAGGGAAAATGGAGTTTAGTTTTAAAGATTCATTGGATGACCCAATGCCTGCTGGTTTTCAGCCTTGGTTTGAATTTGAGTCAGAAGCTGCCAAAACGCATCAGATTATTTTTGGTCATTGGGCGGCATTACAGGGTAAAACCATTAATTCTCAGATTCAGAATGTCGATGGTGGTTGTGTGTGGGGCAATCAACTGGTTGCTTATCGCTTAGAAGACAAAGAAATTTTTAAAGTCGATAATCCAATGTTGTAATTTTTAGCTTTTTTAAAAAGCTGATTTAAGTCACATTGTCTGTGTCTAGTCCTGAAATAAAAAAAGCCGCAATTTTGCGGCTTTTTTATGCTGTCAGCTTAGTCTAGACGAATCCAAGTTTGATTGCGTCCTAATGCTGAAACACCCATATAGGCTCTGAGGGTTAAGCGTTTGCCTGATGCACTCAATTTCATTTTTGCATCATAAATTTTGCCTGCAAGTGGATCAATCACGCGACCATGTTCATAGTTGTTAGTGCCTTCCACATGTTTCAAGCCTTTGAGAAGCTCCATGCCTAAAATAGGTTTGTTGGTGTATGGTGCGGGGCATTTATTACATATTTCTCTTGGCGTATAACCAGGACGAGGTGTGATTTTCACAATTTGGCCTGTATAGGTGCCGTTGCTTTCTTTATTGATTGCAATCACTGCTTTGGGAGAGCCTGTTTTATCATCAATTTGTTGCCACGTACCGCTTAAATCTTGTGCCAATACAGATCCACTTATTGCAGCACCAAGCAGCAGCAGTCCCAATTTCAAATTTAGCTTCATAAATATTCCTATGCGATTCCATCGCCATTTAAAACTTCAATTGGCGCAAAAGCCTATTCTTGGCGAATCCAGGTTTGTGTGCGGCCAATAGCAGAAATGCCGATATAGCCCCTTAAAAGCAGGCGTTTACCGTTAGTTGATTGTTTTCCTTTCAGATTGTAAATCTTACCAGAAAGCGGATCAAGGATTTGACCGCCAGCGTACAGGTTTTCTCCTTCAAATTTTAAATTTTTAAAGATTTCTAAACCTAAAATTGGCTGATCTGTATAAGGCGCAGGACAATTGACACAATTTTCACGAGGGGTATAGCCTATGCGAGGGGTAATTTTAACAACTTTTCCTATAAAGGTATTATTTGAACTTTTATGAATTTCAATAATGGCTTTCGGTGAACCTGTTTTATCATCAATTTGTTGCCATGTTCCTGATAGATCTTGTGCCAATACATTGCTGCTGAAAAATAAACTGGCAAAAGTAACAAGCAAAATATTCTTTTTCATATCAATTCCTTTGCTTATGGAGAGTAATTTTTTTTATCGATTAAGAACATATTATGAGGGTCTGAAAATTAGTCAAGATATTGCATCATAAAAAACAAAAATAATGTGAATTACTTAAACAATAGTGAATAAAAAAGCCACATAGTGTGGCTTTTTGTCAGCATTAATCATTTTTTATCCACGTTTGACTACGTCCCAAAGCCGAAATACCAACATAACCACGTAAATTTAGACGTTTGCCATTGGCACTCAATTTTGCTTTCATACTGTAAATATTGCCAGAAAGTGGGTCAATAATTTTACCGCCACTGAAATTGAGTCCTTCAACGTATTTTAACCCAGTTAATACGTCCATCCCCAGAATGGGTTTATTGGTATACGGTGCTGGACATTTGATACAGGTTTCTTTAGGGGTATAGCCTGGGCGAGGCGTTATTTTGATAACTTTTGCGGTAAATGTGCCATTTGATTCTTGGCGAATCTCAAGAATTGCTTTTGATGAACCTGTTTTATCATCAATATTTTTCCATGTCCCCGTGATGTCTTGTGCAAAGGCAAGACTACTGAGTGAAGAACAAACCAATGCTGTTAAAAATGTAATACTTTTCATTAACAAATTCCTTTTTGATAATTTTGTGACTCATTTTCATTCTAGATTTATTTTTTATACTAAACAATCATTTGTTTGTTATTGTGATTTTTGAGTCACATTTTTTGTAAATAGAGTATAAATGTTGGCAACCAGATGGCGGTAAATACAGCATTGACGGCCATTCCAAAAGCCGCATAGCGTCCAGCAACGCTACCTCTTTGCCATGCTTGGGCAGTACCAATGGCATGTGCAGCTAAGCCTAATGCCAAGCCAGATGCTCTTTCATCATGAATATGGCGCAAAATAAATGGAGAAAATGCAGCACCAATCACACCAGATAAAATCACAATCAGAATGACTAAACTGAGTGGGGCATGCAGTAGCGTAGCGATATTAATCGCAATGGGCGTGGTTACAGCACGTGTTGCAAATGCCATAATGCTTGCATCGGACATATGCAATAAATAAGCAAGTCCCATAGGTAATGCGACTGCACTAATACTGGCAAAGACCAAAATACCCACAATTGCTTTGAGGGGTAAGTCGTCATAACGCATTGCTGCTAGAGGAATGGCTAAGGCAACTGTGACGTAACCGAGCAAATGATTAAACAGAGGATTGACTTGGGTCATATAGGATTCATAAGGAATACCAAATACAAACAACAGCCCAATAATGAAGAACATCCCAATCACGATGATCGGAACTTGTGGAAGTTTTTTATTAATAGGTTTAGCAATCAGATAAGCCATCAGCGTGATCATAAAACCAGAAAGTACTGCGAACATATGATTTCCCTATAACCAGCGTTTGGCCATTTTTGCATACACCCATAATGGAATAAGGGTACTGATGAACATGACGATGAGAAAAAGCGGAATCTCTTTGCCCATTTGTACCAACATAATCAGTGAACCTGCACTAATGGGTAAAAAGGCAAAAGCACTTTCTTTCATAATTTTATTGTTGGTATCGACTAAACGTGCTGGTAATTTATGTACATTTCTCCAAACAAGTAATGTCATTAATAAAGCAATTAAACCGACGAGATTACCAAGTTCTGGATGATTCAATTGTGTCATTAACCAGACTGCTCCCTCACGAAAGCAGATGATTAATGCCAGTGTACCGATCCATGCAGGCCAGTCGATTGTTTTTATCCAGTCCATGTTTACCAAACTTTAAAATTATACTTATCACGTTTTAACCGATTTATCTTTTAATTTCAAATTCCTCAAGCGGTCTTTTAAACTGAGTGGCTTTATGACCTAAAATTTCGTCAATCGGTAGATGGGCTTGTTTAATCAATTGTTCCAGTTTTTGTGGGGCAATAATGACATGTAAATGCAGGTTGCCTTGATCATCATAATTTTCAGTTTGAATGACATTGAGCGCATACAATTGAGTGCGCAATTTTCCATATTCTGGTTTTAACACCAGCTCGAAACTTTGTAGTTGTCCCATCAAACATTCTTGAACGGCTTGGCGTAATAGGTTTAAGCCTTGTTTAGAATGTGCCGAGACATAGACACGGTCAGGGACATGCGGCTTGGCATAGACAATTTTGGCATCTTCGCCACTAACATCAATTTTGTTATAGACACGCAGTACAGGAACCTCCACCCCGATTTCTTTTAAAACTTTCTCAACTGCTTCAATTTGCTCCATCATATCTGGACTACTGGAATCAATGACATGGAGCAGTAAAGTTGCCTCCAACGTTTCTTCAAGCGTAGCTTTAAAGGATTCCACCAAAGCATGTGCAAGGTTACGGACGAAACCCACGGTATCCGCAAGGACTAAAGCACCAATCCCATCCCAATTTAAACGGCGTAAAGTTGGATCTAGTGTTGCAAACAATTGATCTGCCGCATAAACATCGGAACGGGCCAATATATTGAATAATGTAGATTTACCTGCGTTGGTATAGCCCACTAAAGAGACCGTTGGAATAGCGGCTTTTTGCCGTGCAGCACGACCTTGAATACGGGTTTGGCGCACTTTTTCCAGCTTATCTTTTAGCTGTCCAATACGTAAACGCAGTAAGCGACGGTCGGTTTCTAATTGTGTTTCACCCGGCCCACGTAAACCAATACCGCCTTTTTGACTGTCTAAACTAATGCCACTACCAACCAGTCGAGAAGACAGATAGTCTAATTGTGCCAATTCAACTTGCAGTTTACCTTCATGGGTACGTGCGCGTTGTGCAAAGATATCTAAAATGAGGCGAGTACGATCAATAACACGACATTGCATCACTCTTTCTAAATTACGTTCTTGCGAGGGGCTGAGGGCATGATCAAAAATCACCAAATCTGCTTCTAAAGCTTTTGCTAATTCAGCGATTTCTTCAGCCTTTCCGGAGCCGATAAACAGTTTAGGATCTGGTTTAATGCGTTGAGCGGTAATGTGTTCTAGAATTTCAGCACCAGCTGACTGGGCCAATAAGCGAAATTCTTCAACATCAAGGTCATCTAACAGTTGTACGGATACACTGACTAATAGGGCACGGTTGCTACCTTGATGTTGCTCAATATATTCCACTAAATGCAATCTCAACGACATGAAAACTTCATTTTAGTGGAAAATTAACCCTGATAGTAAAAAATAGCGAAAACTTCGGCATGCATCGTAACAAAACATTGAGTGAACAAAAATAGGGCAATGACTTACCCGAGCTATTTCTTTAATTTTATTCTAAAAAATTGATAATATTGATTATTTTAGAATTTTAATATGCTTATTCTGGCGATATTGCTGTGGGTATAATTTGTGTTTTGGCTTAAAGTGCAGACTTAGTTATTTTCATCATGCAGCAAAAAAGTATTTGGTGGTTTTTATGATCAATGCAAGATGAAAATGAACAGTATAGAATGGCCGTACATAAACGATTAAATGCTGTATCTGGTAATTAGTGATCAATCTATGACTCAATCCTCTGTAACTGAAAGTTCGTCGTTAAATAGCATGTCTAAGTTTTTGTTATATAGTAAAAAATTGTTGGCTGGTTTGGAGGCGATTATACAAGGGTTTTATTTGGTTTTTCGTCATCGTTTATATAAAGATCCGAACAATCCCAATAATACGCGCTATGTGCAACATTTTTGCCGCCAGTTAAGCAAAGTATTTAATATTGAAGTTCAAATTCATGGTCAGATTCCAAGACAACCTGCTTTATGGGTAAGTAATCATATTTCTTGGTTAGATGTTGCTGTTTTAGGCTCAGGCGCTCGGGTTTTCTTTTTGGCAAAAGCTGAAATTGAAAAATGGCCATTATTTGGAAAATTGGCTAAAGGGGGCGGAACGCTGTTTATTAAACGGGGTTCTGGTGATTCAGTTAAAATTCGTGAACAAATTACGGCATTTTTAAAGCAAGATATTCCAGTGCTATTTTTTCCTGAAGCGACCACTTCCGATGGTTCAAAAATAAAAAAAATCTATGGGCGTATTTTAGGCGCGGCGATTGAGGCCAATCGTCCGATACAAATTTGCTTAATTTGTTATGTGAATCAACATGGACAATTGGATATGGTCGCGCCGTTTGTCGGTCACTTGAGTTTTATCGATCATGTTAAAAATGTTTTAGAAATGCCTAAAGTTACCGCTCATTTAATGACCTTGCCAGCAATTTCGGTTGAGGGGCATACCGTCGAGACTTTGACTAAGGAAGTCCAAACTAAAATGGTCGAAGGTTTAGCGCAGTTGCAGCACAGAGTTCTGCAAACCGACAGCGTAAATGACTCAAGATGAATGGCTAAGGAAAACAGTGCGTCTAGCAGGAAGGCTTACATAAAGCCTTCAATAGGCAGCCATGAAATGATTTTTACTCCGGCTTTTTGCCACCATTTCATTTTCGGTTCTTTGTGATAGATT
This sequence comes from Acinetobacter sp. ANC 4973, assembly GCF_002135275.1. Taxonomy (NCBI): domain Bacteria; kingdom Pseudomonadati; phylum Pseudomonadota; class Gammaproteobacteria; order Moraxellales; family Moraxellaceae; genus Acinetobacter; species Acinetobacter sp. ANC 4973. The sequence goes on along the minus strand of NZ_NEGM01000011.1, from coordinate 64,552 downwards.
TTAATGTCGCCATTATGCTTTTTAATTTTCCAGTTGATATTTTGATTGGCATCTAAAACCAATTTATAGGCATATTTAGATAAATTTTCATCCATTGTCTGATGAATGGCTTTGGCTAAGTTGGGGCTATTCAGCAGAACGCCAATTTCAGTATTTAGATAGGCTGAACGAGGGTCGAAATTGAAAGAGCCAATAAAGACTTGTTTTTGATCAATCGCCATGAGTTTGGCATGCAGGCTGGAACGGCTTAAACCTTTTAAGCTGACTTTGGTTTTTTCCGCAATTTCCTCTGTATTGGCATTTAAGTTTTCAGCTTCAGGTGCAGACAGAAACTCATACAGTTCTACCTTATTTTTTAATAAATCTTTGCGATATTTAGCATAAAAGGCATGGACCACAGCGACATCATTGGCTTTAAAAGAATTGGTCAGGACACGGACTTGAATATTACTTTGAGCCAGATCGCTGAGCATTTTTTCGCCTTTCTTTTCAGGGACGAAATAAGCTGAAACGATATCCACACTGTGTTCTGGGTTTTCTAAATGATTAATCAGCTGAAAATTTAAATATTGTTCTTTTTTGGCTTTGGATTTGATTTTACTCGGTGAATCATGAACGACTTCGGCCTTGACCCAATCAAATTGAATACTATTATTGAGCCACTTTTCAATATTATGGGATCGGGTGGCTAAATCAAGATAATTTTGTACGGTAATCTCTTGATAATAAGTATTAAGTTGTTGTTTTAAACTTTCAAAACGCAAGGCATAGTGTTTTGAGTTAACAATTTGTTTTACTTGAAATGCATATTCATCATTCCAGTATTCATCAAAAGAATGAATAATTTCATCAGATGCAGAGCCGACCAGCATGACATCGACATCGGAAAATTGATAATTGTCACTGACGTTATAATATTGATTACTCATATTGCGACCGCCAATCAAGGAAATTTGATTGTCTGCAATAAAGCTTTTGTTATGCATACGACGGTTAATGCGTTTTAAGTCGAGCACCATATCCATGGCACGGTAATGTCTAAATCGGTAGGGGTTATAGAGTTTGACATCAATATTTTGATGTTGATCGAGTGCAAGATAAATCCCTTCCATTTTTTTAGCATTGTTATCATCCATCAATAAACGGACTTTTACACCACGATCAGCTGCTTTAATAATAGAATAGAGTGCCAGTGAACCAATTCTATCGTTATCCCAAATATAATATTGCAAATCTAGAGTTTTTTCTGCTTTATCAATGAGATGTATGCGCGCTGCTAAAGCTTCAAGCGGATCATATAGAATATGATAACCCGTTAAATTTGGATTTTGTTCTCTTAACGGTTCAACGATTTTAGCGAGTGAGGTTTGCTCCGTTTCAGTATCGAACGCATATTCCATCGGTTGAGGTGTTTGTTTGGGGAGTGTTGAACATGCAGGAATCCCTAAAATGAGGCTACAACTCAGCAATACAGCAGTTTTATAGGTAGAAGAACCATACCCTTTACCGCTGTTTAATTGTGCTATTTGTTGGGGAGATCGCGCCATATTTTATAAACAATACCAAAAATTGGTTTGAGTATAAGTGCCAGCTGTGAAAAGATAAATATCAAAAGAGATGAATGATGTCATATCATCGTTATCATTAGAGAAGTTATTATGTGGGATACGCACTCCGTCGTTTTTTATTTTTATATCAGTTTTGTCGTGATCGGACTTTGGGGTGTTGCACAGGCATGGCTAAGCCAAACGCGTACTGAAACCATTCATCCCTTTAAAGCCTTTGTTCATTTATTGGCATTTTATTTATCTTATTTACTTTTCCCTTTATTTTTCTTTAGCTTGTATGCAGGGTGGAGTGGCTATTACTCTCTTCATGAAGCCATTTTTATTTTCGTACTCAGTTGTCTGCTAATTTATGCACGCTTTATTGAACCCCATCATGTCGGGGTGAAAACCATGCAATATCAATTGAATCCCGATCAAAAAATGCAGCAGCCGATTAAAATTGCATTGATTGCCGATTTACATATTGGCTTATTTTCAGGACATGAACGTCAACTTAACATTATTGTAGCGAAAATTAATCAGCAGAATCCGGATTTGGTTGTGGTTGCAGGGGATTGGACTTATGAACCAGAAAACACACTTGCCGATGAACTGGCGATTTTAAAACAGATCAAAGCCCCCGTTTATTCGGTGAATGGCAATCATGATGAACAGTATCCTGGGCCCCCGATTCAAAACTTATTAAGACATGCTTTGATGGTCAATAATGTGATTGATATTGAAGGCCAGATGGTGGAGTTTGATGAATTCCGTTTGCTTGGGGTGGGCGATTTATGGGCGGGAAAAACTGATATGCGTTATATGCCAGACTTACCGCAAGATAAGCCATGGGTACTTTTATCACATAATCCCGATACAGTAGATATGGTGCCACAATTACCAACACGGCCATTAATGTTGTCTGGGCATACGCATGGCGGACAAGTTGAGCTGCCGTGGCTGACCAACTATATTATGAAGAAAGTCTCTATTCTTGGACACAAAAAGGGGCTGTATCAACATGAAAATGCCGATGTTTTTGTTACAGTTGGAACGGGAATGGTCGGTGTACCATTTCGTTTTCGTGTCCCTCCAACCATTGATATTATTGAGTTGGTTTAACGCGGAAATATAAATTTGTGTGTTGATCATTTAAGCTATGATAAAGATCAAATAAGAACCATAGGATGAGACAATGTCTTTTTCGCAAGAAGTGGGACAGTTTTTCGCTTTAACAGAAACGCAATCGGCACAGCTCGAAGCGGATTTTATAAGTTTAGAACATGACTTTCAGCAAGCAGCAGCGGATGAGGTGAATACGCCAGAATTTGCGCGTGCATTTTATCAAAAGTTTGAGCAACGAATCGCGGCATTTGGCTTTGATGAAAATAATGTGGAAGCCTTGCTTGAGCATTTATATGGCACAGAACGCTATCGCCAATTGGTGACTTACATTGTTCCGAGTTATTACAATGCCGGTGGCGATCGCATGGTCTTTGAAGAGATCTATCAAGAAATGTTAAGTGATGAACAAATCTGAGAAAACCGTATCTGAGAAAACCATGTTAACCGCAGAAGAAATCATATAAAAAACCAGCGTGAAATGACGCTGGTTTTTTTAGGCTTTGATGAACTTAAACTTGGTTATTGACGTCATCATTTTTTGTTTCACGAATGGCTAAGAAAGCCAGCAGTGATAGGATGGATGCAGCAGTTAAATAGTAACCGACCGCTTGTAAACCATAAGTAGTAGCAAGTTTGGTTGCAATCAATGGCGCAAAAGATGCCCCAAAAATACCCGCAAGGTTAAAGGTTAATGCCGAACCAGTATAACGAACTGAAGTCGGGAAGATTTCAGACAGTACCGTTCCGATTGGGCCATACGTCATCCCCATCAAGGATAAACCTAAGCACAGGAACAGGAAGACCATGACTGTGCTGCCAGATTCAAGCATACTCGAGAACACTAAACCGAATAATGCACAGGCGATACAGACACCAATAGAGGTCGCTCTACGACCAAATTTTTCGGCAAAAACAGCAGAAAGCGGAATGAATGCAGCAAAGCAAAATGTCGCAACCAATTGAAGTTTTAAGAATTCAGCACGGGTATAACCAAGTTTTGTGGTTCCCCAATTGAGTGCGAAGACCGTGGTTAAATAGAATACGACAAAGGTACAAATTGCAGCAATCGTACCCAAAATAAGCATGCGCCAATGTTTGGTCATGACTTCTTTAAATGGAATATTGACTTCTTTTTGCTTATCCAAGACTTTTTGAAATGCAGGTGTTTCGTGCAGTTTTAGACGAATCCAAAGACCGACAATCACCAGCAGGGAACTGGCAATGAAGGGAATACGCCAGCCCCATTGCATGAAGTCTGCTTCAGACATCAATGCACCTAGGGTTAAAAAGGAACCTGTGGCTAAAATAAAGCCGATAGGTGCCCCAAGTTGCGGGAACATGCCATACCAAGCCCGTTTGCCTTCAGGTGCATTTTCAGTGGCAAGCAGTACCGCACCACTCCATTCACCGCCTAAACCCAGCCCTTGTCCTAAACGACAAAGTGCCAGTAGTAGTGGTGCAGCAAGACCAATTTGCGCATAGGTAGGCAGTAAACCAATACAAACGGTGGAAATACCCATGGTCAGCAGAGCTGCAACCAGTGTGGCCTTACGACCAATTCGGTCACCCAAATGTCCAAACAGTGCGGCACCAATAGGACGCGCAATAAAGGCAATAGCAAATGTGGCTAACGATTGGATGGTTGCAGTCGTTGGGTCTGTACTTGCAGGAAAGAACAGATGAGGGAAAATGATGACCGCAGCTGTAGCATAAATATAAAAATCGAAAAATTCGATTGTTGTACCGACAAGGCTTGCGCTAAGTACACGAAATTTTGAGTTGGTCGCTACTTCTTGAGCAGCGATAGAATTTGATGACGCCATAAGAACCTTACACTTAGTAAAAATAAAAAAACTTAATTTTAAAAGGGTAATCTTTTTAAAAAAGGCGTAATTTCTTAAAAAAATACGAAATACCGACTTATCTCTACGGCTTTAGGGTTACTAAAAAATGTAGAAATAGAGGGTTATATCACGTAAAAATAGATGGCTAAGAAATGTGATCCAGCACCAATCAATACAAAAACATGCCAGATAGCATGGGTGTATCTTACTCTTTTTAAGGCATAAAACAATGCACCAACGGTGTAAGCAAGCCCACCAATGATGAGGTAGGTTAAGGCTGGTTTACTTAAAAAGCGTTGCATATCATCCATGACCAGTACTGCAAGCCAGCCCATCAGCAGATATGCGAAGAGTGAAATCTTATGAAAGCGATGAATGAAAACTAACTTGAATAGTGTACCAATTGCAGCAATTATCCAAAGTGCTATTAATAAGTAATGCGCTTTTGCTGTGGGAATTGCGATCGATAGAAAAGGGGTGTAAGTTCCAGCAATCAAATAATAAATAGCAGTGTGATCCAGTTTTTTGTACCAATAACGTTTGGTGTCGTCAGTGGCAAAGTGATAAATGGCGGAACTTGAAAAAAGCAGGATCATACTGAGCGCATAGACACATAGGCCTAGAAATTGTCCTCGTGGTAAATCACTGCCTTTAATCAACAACAAGACACCCGCAATGACCGCGAGTACGGCACCCAGTGCATGACTCATTGCATTTATTTTTTCTTCACGTGGATCGTAAGATTGCATATTGGAAGTCGTCATGGTGGATTTCTATTATTAAAAATACACTTGTATAGTAATGAAATTTTACCTTTAAAGTAAGAAGTTTTACACTCACAGCTTAATTTATTCGAGTTATCTTCATGTCGCAATTGGCTTCTTCTTTTATTCAGGAACAACAATTCTTAGATGCCTTTCAGCAAGCTATTGAAACACAAAGTTTTGATCGAATAATTCTAAGCCAATATAAAGGTGAATTAGAACATTTAGAGAAAATCACCTTACGCGTCATTCTATTACAAGATCAGCCTGTTTTAAGTGCTTTGTATCGTTATAAGACTCAGGATGTCACCAAAAATTATCCTTTGGTAGAAGCGCAGCAACTCATTCAAGATTTATTGGCACACTGTAAACAAGCCAATCTTTTTACCCATACAGAAGAGCTGCAACTGAAAAAAAATAAGAAAAAAGCGATGTTGACGGTCACTAAAAATCAAGCTGTAGCCAAGGCTCAGACTTTAGAACAGCAACAGGGACATGATCGTGCCAAGCATCGTTATGTTGATCAGGACAGTTATTTTTTACAACCGTTAGGGATTACCGACAACAAAGCACAAATTATTCCAAGTATGGCGCGTAAGTGGAAACAGATTAATAAATTTGTGGAAATTTTTTCAGGTGCTTTAGATCAAATTACAGCGCAAGAGCATAGGTTACGGGTGGTTGATTTTGGTTCGGGCAAAGGCTATCTGACCTTTGCTTTATATGATTATTTAGCCAAACAAGTTCAAACGCCATTTGTCACTGGGGTAGAGCTGAACCCTAAAATGGTCGAATTTTGTCAAAAGGTGGTGCAAGCGTCGCAATTTACACAATTGGATTTTTTCCAAGGCGATGTCCGCACCTATCAGCCTGAACACCTAGATGTAATGATTGCGCTACATGCGTGTGATGTGGCCACGGATTTTGCCATTCATACAGGAATTCGTTTAAATGCCCAAATGATTATGTGCGCGCCGTGTTGTCATAAAGAATTACGTCCACAGATGCAAAGCCCAACGGTGCTGAAGCCGATGTTGCAATTTGGGATTCATGCTGGACAACAAGCTGAAATGCTCACCGATACCATTCGTGCCTTATTGTTAAAAGCCTATGGTTATGAAACCAAAGTTTTTGAGTTTGTAGCTTTGGAACATACCAGTAAAAATAAAATGATTTTGGCGACCAAGCGTCAAGATTTTGAAGCCCCTGATCAGGCTGTTTTGGCGCAAATTGTGGCGTTAAAGCAAATGTATGGTATTCAAAAACACTCGCTTGAATTGCTGCTAAATCATCAGTGGGATCAGCAAGATATTGGCGAAAAGTGTTAATTTAAAATGAATAAAGCAGTCGCAATGCTGCTTTTTATTTCTAGGAAGATGATTTTTGATGACCCAATTTATGATACGCACAGGCAGTTGGGATGAATTGCAAAATGATGCAAAACTGATTCGTGAACAGGTGTTTATTCATGAACAGCTCATTGCTGCTGAAGATGAATGGGATGCAGAAGATGCCATTGCTTTACATTTTGTGGTTTTAGATCAGCATCAGCCGATTGCTACGGCACGACTTTTGAAAAATAACAGTGTTGGGCGTGTTGCTGTATTGAAAGAATATCGCGGCAAGGGCATTGGTCGTTTGTTGATGCTGGAAATTATTCAACAGGCGAAACATGAACAGCGTGAATTTTTAAAGTTGTCTTCACAGGTTCATGCCATCGCATTTTATCAAAGTTTAGGTTTTAACGTTCAGGGTGATGAATATTTGGATTGTGGTATTGCACATGTGGATATGCGACTTTTATTGACTTGATGGAATGATTGATTTTGAATAAATAAAAGCCATTTCTTCGTTGATGCTGATCAGTTAAGGATTTTTAAATCCTCCCCTTGCGAAACAGTGTTTCTCATCCTTTTTCAAAGAGGGGTTAGGGGAGATTTTTAAATGAGTAATCATTGAATTACTCTTAACTGATCAGCATTAACTTTTCGTGGCTTTTATTGGTTGAATCTAAAAATTAATGCCCATGTTCAGATTCGGTTGCCATTTTATTTTCTGTTATTCCAGCATGCTCATCTGCCGACATGTGATGAGTTTCTGTGGTTGCTGGCGCACTTGCGCCACTCATGTTTTTCTGTTTTTCAGCTTCAGTCAGTGCTTCTTGAGACATCACAGGTGCATTTTTAAAAGCAGTTTGATTGCTCTCAGCACGTTTCTGACTTGGCATATAATCAGGTTCGTTGGTTACAGCAAGGTAGAAAAAGCCAAGGAAAAAAGCACTTAAAATAAAGGCAATAATGAGCGCTTTCCAACCCCAAGGCGATTTTTCAGGAGAAGTGTTATTAGTCATGAGAAAATACCAAAATGGATAAAAATAAATCAGAATATATGTAACTTTATAACACATTATTGTTTGAAAGCCGATGTTTAAATAACGAATCCCTTCATTTGAATAAGAGATTAAAGTTAATATTAAAATCCCGATCTTTCATTTAAATATAATAAAACTCAGATCTGGTCTGAATATGAGGACATCAAAGAGAGGATGTATTTTGAATGAAAAAGCAATGTTTTGAAATATGATCACCCTCATTTTTAATGGAAAAAAGAGTGATCATATGGTGTGTGGATCAACTGATATTATGCAATTTTTTCGCCAGCATGGGCTTTATCTATCAGCAGTTGTGGTGCTTTAAAACGCTCACCATATTTTACTTGTAGTGTATTGGCACGAATTAAGGCTTTTTCCAAACCATATTGATTTAGAAACTGCAAGGCACCACCTGTCCACGGCGCAAAACCAATACCAAAAATAGAACCGACATTGGCATCGACCACAGATTCTAAAACACCTTCTTCAAAACAGCGCAAAGTATCTAACGCTTGTACAAACAGGAAGCGGTCAATCATTTCCTGTTCTGAACTATCCGTGTCTTTTTTCCAGTGGTTTAAGCCATGCCATAAATGTTTTTTGCCATTTTCAGGATAGTCATAGAAACCAGCGCCCGCAGCTTTACCTTTACGTTGAAATTGATGAATCATGGTTTCAATCACATCATCGGCACCTGAACGTGGCAGGTCTTTGCCTTCAGCTAGTAGGGCTTTACGGGTCTCATTTGCCACATGTTCAGATAAGGTCAGAGACACTTCATCCTGAATGGCGAGTGGCCCTACAGGCATGCCTGCTTTAAGAGCCGCCATCTCAATTTTTGCAGGATGCACACCTTCTGCAAGTAAACGTAAGCCTTCTTGTACAAAAGTACCAAAGACGCGACTGGTAAAGAAACCACGACTGTCATTGACCACAATTGGTGTTTTGCTAATTTGCTGTACATAGTCATAGGCTTTGGCTAATGTTTCGGCTGAGGTGTTTTTGCCTTTAATAATTTCAACCAGTTGCATTTTATCGACAGGGCTAAAGAAATGTAGACCAATAAAATGGCTATCGTCTTTAGAGGCTTTGGCAAGTTCTGTGATGGGCAGGGTTGAGGTATTGGAAGCCATAATACCGTCATTGACCAAATAGCTTTCAGCTTCTTGGGTGACTTTAGCTTTCAGTTCTGGATTTTCAAAAACCGCTTCAATAATTAAATCACAGCCTTGTAAATCTGCTGCATTAGCCGTTGCAGTAATCAAAGATAAAACCTGATCACGTTTTTCAGCGGTCAGTCGTCCTTGTGATACTTTTTTATCCAGCAGTTTTTGGCTATAGGCTTTGCCTTTTTCTGCATTTTCAAGCGTAACGTCTTTGAGTACAACTTGAATGCCTTTACTTGCCGTTGCATATGCAATCCCAGCGCCCATCATACCTGCACCAAGCACACCGATTTTTGTTGCTTTCCATTTGGCAATATCTTTGGGACGGCTTGCACCAGATTTAATCGCGTTTAATCCGTGCCAGAAGGTGCCAATCATATTTTTGGAAATTTGCCCCGTGGCAAGGTAAGTAAAGTAACGTGATTCTATGGTCAGAGCCGTATCAACATCGACCTGAGCACCTTCCACGGCTGCTGCCATAATGGCTTCAGGGGCAGGGTAACAACCTTTGGTTTTATCGCGTAGCATGGCAGGGGCAATCGCCAGCATTTGCGCAACAGCAGGCGTTTTGGGATCACCACCGGGGATTTTGTAGCCTTTTACATCAAACGGTTGTTGCGATATTGGATTGGCTTTGACCCAAGCAATGGCTTTATCTAAAAGCTCTTGTTCAGACTCGGCTGTATCGTGAATCAAGCCCAAAGATTTGGCTTTATCAACACCAAATTGTTTGCCTTCCATCAGGAAAGGAAAAGCATTTTGCAGACCGAGTAGGCGTACCATACGTACCACACCGCCGCCACCCGGCAGTAAACCTAAAGTGACTTCGGGTAAGCCAAATTTAGCTTTAGCATCATTTAAGGCTATACGATAATGACAGCCTAAAGCCAGTTCCCAACCACCACCTAGTGCTGTGCCGTTTAAGGCTGCAACCACAGGAATCCCACGCGTTTCGATATAACGTAGTTTGGCTTTCATTTCTTCAATCATGTTGAAGAATGTTGTGGCATGATCCGGCTCTGCCTGAATCAGTTCATCGAGGTCACCCCCTGCAAAAAAGGTTTTTTTCGCTGAACGGAAAATAATGCCTGAAATTTCTGCATCGGCTTGTAGCTTGGAAACGGTATCTTCCAGTGCCACACGGAAATCAGCGTTCATGGTGTTGGCAGATTGGTTGGGAGAATCTAAAGTCAAAATGACAATATTATCGGCATTTTTTTCATATTGAATTGCGCTCATGATTATTCTCCTTATACCAATTCAATAATGGTTGCGATACCCATACCACCACCGACACACAAGGTTGCCAGTCCTCGTTTTTTGCCTTGACGTTCTAGTTCATCTAGCAATGTGCCTAAAATCATTGCGCCCGTTGCACCCAGTGGATGCCCCATTGCAATTGCACCGCCATTGACATTCACTTTGGCTGGATCAACTTTAAGTTCTGTGATGAAACGCATGACCACAGCAGCAAAGGCTTCATTGACTTCAAACAGGTCAATATCATCAATGCTTAAGCCTGCTTTGGCTAAAGCTTTACGTGCAGCAGGTGCAGGGCCAGTCAACATGATGGTCGGGTCACTACCAACCAATGCCGTTGCCAAGACTTTGGCACGTGGTTTGAGTCCTTGTTCTTGGACGGCTTTTTCAGAAGCGATTAATACCACAGCCGCACCATCGACTATGCCAGATGAATTCCCTGCATGATGCACATGATTAATGTTTTCAACTTCAGGATATTTCTGTAGCGCAATGGCATCGAAACCCATTTGTCCCATCATGGCAAAGCTTGGATTGAGTTTGGCTAAACCTGCCGCAGTGGTAGTGGGTTTAATAAATTCATCTTCAGCTAAAATTGTCACGCCTGCTTTATCTTTCACAGCAACAATTGATTGATTGAAATAACCTTTGGCTTGTGCCGCAGCGGCTTTCTTTTGTGAGTTCTCGGCAAAAGTATCGACATCAGAACGCGTATAACCGTCAATGGTGGCAATTAAATCTGCCCCAATCCCTTGGGGAACAAAGTTTGCTGCCATGTTGGTTTCAGGATCCAGTGCCCAAGGGCCGCCGTCTGAACCCATCGGCACGCGAGACATTGATTCAACCCCACCTGCAACCACAAGATCTTCCCATCCTGAACGGACTTTTTGTGCAGCCATATTGACGGCTTCCAAACCTGAAGCACAAAAACGGTTGATTTGTACGCCTGCGACATCGTTATCCCAACCTGCCGCAATGGCCGCAGTTTTGGCAATATCCGCACCTTGATCACCAATCGGGGTGACACAGCCCAACACAATATCATCGACTTTAGAGGTATCCAGTTGATGACGATCTTTCAGTTCATTGAGTAAAGTTGTTAGTAGGGTGATGGGTTTCACTTCATAGAGTGAACCGTCTTTTTTTCCTTTTCCGCGTGGTGTGCGAATGGCATCAATGATGTAAGCCTCGCTCATACAATATCCTTTTTTATGACTTTAAATTTGTTATGCTTTTTCGATTTTAATGATTAATTGTTGAAGTGCAATGACCAGAACGAATCAGATCAAATGAGTTTTTTAGCCAACCTGATGGAATTGTTCTGTGATCAGCCATGCTGTTTATTTTTGTCTTTTTTAGCCGTGTGTTTGCTCGCTTTCAATTAGACTACATCTTGAATATTTGTGCTTGATTATATGGGGTAAAGAGAATGATAAAACTAAAAAGTCGCTCTGCTGTCATTTTGTTAGTGTTGTCTTTATTCGGGTGTGATTCATCTGGTGGTGATCTTGGAAAAAATAATGTTGCAGAGAGCAAAAATAAAATGAGTCAGACTTATTCGAATCAGGTGGCTAATGACAAAATGCTTTTGGTCTTGTCTGCGCCATCCATCCATGATCCTTACTACACATCAGCATTTCAACGCATTGTCGATTTCCAAATTAATTATGCAAAATCCATTTTGGGCAATGATAATGTGGTGATTTTGGTCGATGAAGACACTAAACCTTATTTTACAGGCAAAGTCCCCGAAGATATTTTACTGGTGGATGATGTGCGTGATATTTGGATGCGTGACTTCACCACGGTTAATCCAAAACAGCCTGTGCAATTTACCTATACGTGGGCTTCGATGAGCCAAAAGCAAAGTCAGGAAGTGCAAAAAAGTTTTAGTCGTTTTGCAGATCGTCATCAGATTCAAAGAGCCAAAACAGATTTAATGATTGATGGTGGCAATCTTGTCGATGATTATGCAGGTCGTATCATCACCACCACTCGGTTTATGGAAGATAATGAACTCAGTTATGATGAAGCCAAACAAGAATTAAAAACCACTTTGGGTGCGCGAGAAGTTGCAATTTTAGAACCCGATGAAGAAGTGCTTGCCCATTCCGATGGCATGGTCAGTTGGGTGGATAAAAACACACTACTGGTCAATGATTACTCAAAAACACCATCATTTAGAACCGTGGTTATGGATGAGCTAAGGTCTTCATTTCCATCAGTAAAAATAGTTGAAGTCCCTGTTGAATATAAAACTAATCCCAAAGGACAATGGGACGGATTTGAATCTGCTTGTGGGGTCAATCTCAACTCAACCGTGACTTATAATAATATTTATGTACCAACCTTTAATATGCCACATGATCAAAAAGCATTGAGCATTATCAAGCAGAATACTACTAAAAAAGTCATTCCGATCAATGCGGAAAGTGTTTGTCCTATGGGTGGCAGCGTACGTTGTCTGACTTGGCAAGTCACAGGTGAGAATGCAGTGAAATTAATGAGTGCTGCGAGAGAAAGATAATAATTTGAATAACTTGCATCTGATGCTTCACAGGCAGATGCAAGTTCGTTAAACTCGCCTGCCATTTTTATTATGCTGATAAAAAATGAAATTTATTAATATTATTGGTACCACAGGCTCAGGAAAAACCACTTTTGCTCGTCAATTGGCACACCAGATCAAGCTAGAACATATTGAATTGGATAATTTATTATGGCTGGACGATTGGCAGGAATCAGCAGATGAAGCATTCTTTTGCAAGCTTAAATCGAGTATGGAGGCAGCTGCAACAGGTTGGGTCATTGATAATCTCTATACCCGAAGCATCGAGATGATCTGGTCACAGGTTGATACTGTCATTTGGTTGGATTATTCATTTTCTCTAAATCTGTATCGTCTGACTAAACGAACTTTATCTCGTGCTCTCAGTCAAAAACCATTATGGGAAGATTCTAATAACAGGGAAAACTGGAAATTGATGTTATCCAGAAAATCAATTTTTCTCTGGATGCTTCAGAAATATCCACAAAATAAACAAAGATATGTAGTCATGATGCAAGACTCTAAATATCAACATATTCAATTTATTCGCTTAACATCACCCAGACAGGCGCAGGCGTTTTTAAAACGCTTGAGCGATGTCAATTGAAATAAAAAAGCCTGAGTAATACTCATAATGCTGATCAGTTAAGGGATTTTACAATTAACTCCTTAGCTTTTTAGTTATTCACGACGGAGTCTTATAATTTTAAATCAAATATTTGGAGCTCATCTATTACTTTGGATAAGCCCAAATTAGAATCCTCAAAATATATTTTGAGTTCGCAAGAAAGGCATCTTGTGCCTCACTGCAAAACTCGCCAAATACCTTTTATTGATGAAGTAATCGCAGAAACTTTACTTTTTTAATCTTGCGGTGTATACACCTCATGCCTCGAACAGTTACAGATGACGTTTCCGCGTATCGAATAACATCATGAATTTAAAATAAAAATGCCAGTCAATTTCTTAACTGACTGGCATTAGAGTAATACTCAGGCTTTTTTATCAATTCATGAAAGATTAATGATAGCCATGTAATTGACGGTACAGTCCTGGTGTAACACCTGTCCATTTTTTAAATGCACGGTGGAAGGTACTGGTTTCACTAAAGCCAACTTGTTGTGCCACATCTTCTAAGGTTAAGTTTGGATTCAATAACAGATGGATTGCGGCATCACGGCGTAAGGCATCTTTCACACCTTGATAACTTTTACCTTCCGCAGCCAAACGACGACGTAAGGTTTGCGGTGAAAGATAGAGCATCGAAGCGACATCATTCAAGGTTGGCATTTCTTCACCAATTTGGCTCTTTAATACGTCACGAATACGTGAAGTTAAAGAGTTGGTGTTTTTAAATTTCACCAAAAGCTGAGCAGGCGCAGCTTTCAGGAATTCTTCAAGATTTTCTTCCGTTTGGCGAAGCGGTAAATCTAGATAGTCGGCAGCAAAGGTAATTTCGGTACGCTGTGCATCAAATTGCATGACAGGTGCAAAGAACAGCGCATCGTATTCATCTGCATGCGCAGGACGAGGGTAGCCAAAATGCACGCGTTCTAAAGGCAGGCGGCGTTCAATCAACCAAGAAGCTAGACCATGCCAAATCATCAGCATACTTTCGGTAATGAAGTGATCGGGGTCCATACTTTTGGGAATGAGTGGAACAAGGCGTGCTTCGTGTTTGTCACGCTCCAGTGTTACCGACCATTCATCACCAAACAGTTTATAAAACTGTGATGAAAGTTCTAAAGCATCTCCTAGCGTTTTTGCGTGGATGATAAGCTGACACATAATGGCAAAAGTGCCTAAACGACGTGGCTGAATATCAAAGCCGACGTGTTCATCTTGAGTCACCATCCACAGCATTTTAATAAAACGAGTGTACTGTTCTGGGGAAATACGTGCTTTAGGCTGACGTAATAATTCTGCCTCTATGCCGACATGGGACAATAAGGTTTCGACATCCATGCCTAGACGTTTGACACCTGTGAGAGCGGCATTGACGAAGTGGATACTAATCGTATCGCGACTCATGTTAAATCCTTCAGTCTCTTTTATATTCACTTTAGTTGACCTAAATGACGCTAAAAATTATTTGAATAGCAATTTACAATGGGTATTTTGCCTTGTTTACATCTTAAATTGCCGAAATGATCAAGGTAAATGGCTGAACATGACATTGTTTTATGACTTTTATATTTCTAATATGGATAAAAAATCAACATAGAGTGAGTAAAAATAACATGGATACAGCTTTAAAGGGATTGAAAGTCCTCGATTTTTCCACACTTTTACCTGGACCATTTGCCACATTGTATTTAGCCGATCTAGGTGCAGAAGTGATTCATGTCGAATCGCCTTCACGCCCAGATCTGATTCGTATCTTCCCGCCTTATGCCAATGGACAAGCAACTTCACATAGTTATTTGAATCGTAATAAGAAATCTATAGCCTTAGATTTAAAAGATCCGCAAAACATAGAACTGATTAAAAGTAAAATTGCTGATTTTGATATTGTGGTGGAGCAGTTTAGGCCCGAAGTGATGAAGCGACTGGGTTTGGATTATCACACCCTAGCAAAAATTAACCCACGATTGATTTATTGTTCCATTACGGGCTATGGGCAAACAGGACTTTATAAAGATAAGGCTGGTCATGACATCAATTATCTTGCTCTTGCTGGAATTGTAGGGCATAGCGGTCGACAGGACAGTGGCCCACCGCCGATGGGCATTCAAATTGCTGATATTGCGGGCGGTTCTTTGCATGCGGTGATTGCTATTTTATCTGCAGTGATTGAGCGTCAACGCAGTGGGCAAGGGCAGTATATTGATATCTCAATGACCGATTGTGTGGCTACTTTAAATAGCATGGCAGCAGCAGCAGTTTTAGCTGGGGAAACCAAACAGTATGCAGAACAATCACATTTAAATGGCGCGACCTATTATGACTATTATCAGACCCTTGATGGTCGATATTTATCGGTAGGCAGTATTGAACCACAGTTTATGTCGGGGTTAGCCACCATTTTAGAGCTTCCGATCCTTTTAGAAAAAGGTGCTTCTTTTGATGCAACCGATCAAAAATTAGTGAAGCAAGCGCTACAAGAAAAAATTAAAACCAAGACATGTACGGAATGGACATCCATTTTTGCACAACTAGATGTATGCGTAGAACCCGTTTTGCAATTAGATGAAGCATTAAACTCTGCATTGGCAAAACAACGGCAATGGGTGATTGATGTTCCTCTTGCTGAGCAAAGTACACAGACAGAACCTCAGTTAGCATGTCCGATTAAATTTTCACGCTCAAAAATGAGCTACAAGCATATTGGTAAAAAATTAGGCGAAGATTCTTTTTAAATATCACAATGTGATAAAATATCGCCAAATTTAAACAAAAAACAACAAAAAAAATCATTATTCACAAATAATAGGCGTAACCTATACATAGGTTACATATTGTTAAAAAGGTCACTAATGATGAATAAATATAGTAGGAAAATATTTTTTGGAATTAGCTTTTTAGCAGTTAGTTGTGCAATACAGAGTACTTTTGCTAATCGTACCTTTTCATCTGAAAGCCCTTGGATGTTCGGTGACTGGAATGGTCAACGTACTGAATTACAGATGAAAGGTTATGATTTTAGCCTAGGTTATACGGGTGAAATGGCAACCTTGCTTGATGCAAGGCATGCTTCCAGCCATGGCACTGAATATGCAGATCAATTCGCGATTGGTGCTCATTTCGATTTAAACAAAATCTTAGGGTGGCAAGATACTGAAGCACAAATTACCGTGACTGAGCGTAATGGTCGTTCACTTTCACAAACTTCAGATGCTTTAAATGGTCAATCTACGGGTGTTGAAAATGGTCATTTAAGCTCGACCCAAGAAGTCTGGGGGCGTGGGCAAACTTGGCGTTTAACTGATTTTTGGATTAAGAAAAAATTCTTAGATCAAAAATTAGATGTGAAAGTGGGGCGTTTTGGTGAAGGTGAAGACTTTAATAGTTTTGACTGTGATTTCCAGAATTTGGCTCTTTGTGGTTCGCAAGTGGGTAACTGGGTCGGTGATCAGTGGTACAACTGGCCAGTCAGCCAATGGGCTGCACGGGTGAAATATAACGTCACTCCAGACCTTTATGCACAGCTGGGTGCATACGAATACAATCCTGAAAATTTAGAGCGCGGTAAAGGCTTTAACCTCAGCACTGATGGTTCTCATGGTGCCATTATTCCTACGGAACTGGTTTGGACACCGAAAACAGGTGAACAAAAACTTCCGGGTGAATACCGTGCTGGTTATTACTACAGCACAGCCGATGCGGTGGTGATTGGTCACCAAGATCAAAAAGATCAACACCAAGGTGGTTGGCTTGTTGCGAAGCAACAATTAACGGCACATAAAGGTGATGTCTCTCGTGGTCTCACTGGTTTTGTCAACGTAACTGTGCATGATTCAGCAACCAACAACGTTAGCGATATGCAAAATATCGGTCTGGTTTATAAAGGTGCGATGGATTCACGTCCTAAAGACGAAATGGCTTTCGGTCTTGCACGTATCAATCTGAACGATGATCTAAATGATGGTCGTAGCGAAGAATATGATGCAGAAGTTTACTATGGTTTACATGCAACCAATTGGTTAACCATTCGTCCGAATGTTCAATATATTCGTCATGTCGGTGCATATAAGAATGGCGAAAATGCTTGGGTGGGTGGGGTTAAGTTTCAAACAGCATTCTAGTTTGTAGATAATAAATACTTGAGTAACAACTGAAGCCTTGAGTTTTTTACGCTTTCAGACATGCTATATCGGTAGCCTTAGGTATTTAAAATCTAAAAACTAATAAAAAAAGCTGCTCATATTTGTTCACAAGTATGAGCTTTTCAATTAAGAATTTTAGAAATAGGTGGTTAATATGAATACTCCATCTTCAGGTTCAGGTTTAAAAACGATTTTAGCCATTGTTGCTATCATTTTCGGTTTAGTCCTGCTGGTTGGAGGAATTTATCTTGCAGTGCTTGGTGGGTCTTGGTACTACATCATTGCAGGTTTATTCTTCATCGCTACTGCAATTTTATTGCAAAAATTAAAAAGCTCAGCATTGATTGTGTATGCAATATTTGTATTGGGTACAGTGGTATGGGGCTTATGGGAAGTGGGTTCTGACTTCTTTGCATTGGCTCCTCGTTTAGATATTTTAGGTTTATTTGGTCTTTTATTGTTAATTCCAGCAGTCACTCGTGGTTTTAACAATACCAAAGGTGCAAAAATTGCCCTGACGGGTACATTGGCCATCACTATTGCAGTGATGATCTATGCGGTATTTAATGATCCTCAAGAAATTCGCGGGGAATTAACGACCAAGCAGCCTGCCACTGCTCAGCCGATTCCGGGTATTGCTGATGCGGACTGGCCAGCCTATGGTCGTACTCAGTCGGGTCTACGTTATTCGCCATTAAATCAAATTAATTCAGAGAACGTGAAAGACTTAAAAGTCGCTTGGACGTATAACACAGGCGATTTTAAAACTGAAAATGACTCAGGTGAAACCACCAATCAGGTGACGCCAATTAAAGTTGGCGACAATATGTACATCTGTACAACACACCAGAAATTGGTTGCGCTGGATCCGACAACGGGTCAGGCGAAATGGACATTTGATCCGAAATTAAAAGCGGATAAAACCTTCCAACATTTAACCTGTCGCGGTGTTTCGTATTTTGATGCGAGCAATACAGCAGGTTTCGAAACCAGTTTAGCTGCGAAGAAAACCACTTCAGCAGAATGCCCTCAAAAAATCATTTTACCTGTCAATGATGGTCGCCTTGTTGCGATCAATGCCAAAACGGGTCAAGCATGTACAGATTTTGGTAAAAATGGCGAAGTTGATTTACAAAAAGACATGCCATTCCCTTATCCGGGCGGGTATATCCCAACGTCACCGCCAGTGATTACCGGTACAACCATTATTATTGCCGGTTCAACCACAGATAACTATTCAACTGAAGAGCCATCGGGTGTGATCCGGGGTTATGATGTCAATACAGGCGAACTTCTTTGGGTCTTTGATACGGGCGCGGAAGATCCAAATGCCATTCCTGCACCGGGTCAAAAATATGTTCAAAATTCGCCAAACGCATGGGCACCTTTAGCTTATGACGCGAAGTTAGACATTGTGTATGTACCAACCGGTGTCGGTACGCCTGATATTTGGGGCGGGAACCGTACTGAGTTGCATGAGCGTTATGCAAACTCGATGTTGGCGATCAATGCGACAACAGGTAAATTGGTATGGAACTTCCAAACCACGCATCATGATTTGTGGGATATGGACGTACCATCTCAACCGACATTGACCGATATTAAAGACAAATCTGGGAATTTGGTTCCTGCAATTTATGTGTTGACTAAAACGGGGAATGTCTTTGTTCTAGACCGTCGTACCGGTGCAGCGATTGTTCCAATTACTGAGAAACCTGTGCCACAAACAGTGAAACGTGGTCCACAAACCAAAGGTGAACGTTATGCTGCTACACAACCGTTCTCTGATTTTGATCTTGCACCGAAAGAAAAATTAACGGATAAACAAATGTGGGGTGCCACCATGTTTGACCAATTGATCTGCCGTGTGTCTTTCCATAAATTGAACTACGATGGCATTTATACTCCACCTTCTGAAAATGGGACTTTGGTGTTCCCGGGTAATTTAGGTGTGTTTGAATGGGGCGGCATGTCAGTCAACCCAGACCGTCAAATTGCCGTAATGAATCCAATTGGCTTACCATTTGTATCTAAACTGATTCCAGCTGATCCGAACCGTCCAAAAACGGCTAAAGGCGCGGGCACTGAAGCGGGTGTTCAGCCAATGTATGGTGTGCCTTACGGTGTGGAAATCAGTGCGTTCTTATCTCCATTCGGTTTGCCATGTAAGCAACCTGCTTGGGGTTATGTGGCTGGTGTCGATTTAAATACCCATGAAGTGGCTTGGAAACGTCGTATTGGTACAATTCGTGACAGTATGCCGGGTATTCCATTACCACCATTTAAAATGGGTGTGCCAATGCTTGGCGGTTCAATTTCTACTGCGGGTAACGTAATGTTTGTTGGTGGTACTCAGGATGATTACATTCGTGCAATCAATGTGACCAATGGTGATGAACTTTGGAAAGGTCGTTTGCCAGCAGGTGGACAAGCAACCCCAATGACCTATGAAAGCAACGGTAAACAATACGTGGTGATTATGGCGGGTGGACATGGTTCATTTGGCACCAAGATGGGTGATGCTCTAGTGGCTTATGCTTTACCCGATCAAAAATAATCTGTTGTAAATAGTCGATTTAAAAGCCTGATTCGTCAGGCTTTTTTATTGGTTTTATTCTGTCTTAAAATATATTTTCTTATTTAGATTTGAATATTTACGTTGTATATGAGAAATAATGATAAACAAGTGAAAAGAACATCAAATCGAATAAAGGCGGCAGGATTTTGCTGTATCCCACGATATCTGTGAAATATTGACACCCTTATCAATAAAACCGCTATTAAATATGTAAAAAACGCATTTTGTTGATAGGTTAAATCTCGTTATGCTGTGCATCGTTATAATAGAAACTACTAGCCGTACGCCATGTATTTATATACTGATTTTGATCAGCAACTGGTCAATGAACGTGTTGCACAATTCCGTGACCAAACGGAACGTTATTTAGCGGGTAAATTGACGGAAGATGAATACCGTCCGCTACGTCTACAAAATGGTTTATACGTTCAACGCTATGCGCCAATGTTACGTATTGCTGTGCCTTATGGCTTAATGAACTCAAACCAACTGCGTAAAATTTCGGATTTGGCAAAAGAGTATGATCGTGGGTATGCCCATGTATCAACGCGTCAAAATATTCAGTTTAACTGGCCAGCACTCGAAAATGTACCTGACATGTTGGCAGAACTTGCAACAGTTCAAATGCATGCCATTCAAACCTCAGGTAACTGTATTCGTAATACCACGACCGATCAGTATGCTGGTGTGGTGGCAGGTGAAATTGCAGATCCACGTCCAACCTGTGAATTGATTCGTCAATGGTCAACATTCCATCCAGAATTTGCCTTCTTGCCACGTAAATTTAAAATAGCAGTCTCTGCATTGGCGGAAACGGATCGTGCCGCAGTTTCATTCCATGATATCGGTGTGTATATCGTGAAAAATGAAGCAGGCGAAATTGGCTATAAAATTAAAGTCGGTGGTGGTTTAGGCCGTACACCAGTCATTGGTAGCTTTATTCGTGACTTTTTACCACGTGAAGATTTAATCGCCTATTTAGAAGCCGTTTTACGTGTTTATAACTTGCATGGTCGCCGTGACAACAAATATAAAGCGCGGATCAAAATTTTGGTCAAAGCGTTAACGCCTGCGGTGTTTGCGGAAAAAGTTGAAGCTGAATTTGCGCATACCATTCAGACTTTAAAAATTCAGCCTGAAATTTTGACAAAATTAGACCAAGAATTTACACCGTTTGATTATCAAGATTATGCAGATGAAGACTTTACTGAATTGTTTGCAGCTTATCCGAAATTCAAGCAATGGTTTAATATCAACAGCAATGCACATAAAGTAACAGGTTATCGTATCGTTACGATTTCACTGAAACGTGCTGGTATTGCACCAGGTGATATGAGCACTGAAGAAATGAACTTGATCGCAGATCTTGCAGATCAATATACATTCGGTGAACTTCGTACCACGCATGAACAAAATATTTCATTGGTTGATGTACCGCAAAAAGATTTATTTGCAGTATGGCAAGCACTGGAAGCGAATAATTTGGCACGCGCACATATTGGTTTTGTCACCGATATTATTTGCTGTCCGGGCGGTGATTTCTGTTCATTGGCAAATGCGAAATCTATTCCAATTTCAGAAGCGATTTCACGCCGTTTTGATGATTTAGACACGATTTACAACTTAGGTAAATTGGATCTCAACATCTCTGGCTGTATGAATGCCTGTGGTCATCACCATGTGGGGAATATTGGTATTTTAGGTGTCGATAAAAAAGGTGCCGAGTTCTACCAAATTACCTTGGGTGGCAACGCGGATCATGATGCTTCAATTGGTGACATTTTAGGGCCATCATTTGCAGCAGACCGTGTCCCTGATGTGATTGAAGAAATTTTAAATACCTATCTTGATCTTCGTACTGAAGGTGAAGAGTTTATAGAAACCTATCGCCGTGTTGGCATTCAACCCTTTAAGGAGCGTGCATATGCTTAATACCGCACTACAAGTGCTCTCTAAAGATGGCACGATTGCAGACAATACTTATCAAGTGATTGGCGAAGATGGCATATTGCCACAAGGTGATGTGGTTTTAACCGTTGAACAGTTAGATCAAATTGCAAATGTATCTGGCAAAAAAGCGCTCTACATTACTGTGGATGCTTCTCCTGAAGTGAACGAATTCCCACTTGATCAACTCGATGCAATCTTTATTGAGTTTGCAGGCTTTAACGATGGTCGTGGTTATTCATTTGCAGCATTGCTACGTCGTCAAGGCTATCAAGGCGAACTTCGTGCGACAGGCGATATTTTTAAAGATGTGTTGAACTATTTGAAGCGTTCGGGTTTCGATACTTTCGTGGTGAAAGAAGGTAAAGATATTCATGAAGCAGCAGCAGGTTTACATGATTTTAAACATCCGTACCAAGCATCGACGGCAGTTGCACAAGCAAGTTATCAAACAGGTGCTTAATTTTAGTTAAGTGCTCAAAAACGCCGGATAAATTCCTAATGCCAGTCAGTTAAGAAATTGACTGGCATTTTATTTTTTAAATTCATGATGTTATTCGACACGCGGAAACGTCATCCGCAACTTGAGCAATAAATAAAGCACGGCTTTATTTTGCAGCGCAAGGCATGAGGTGTATACACCGCAAGATTAAAAAAGTAAGGTTTCTGCGATTTATTAATCAATAAAAGGGATTTGGCGAGTTTTGCGGTAAGGCGCACTGCGCCGCAAGATGCCTTTCTTGCGAACTCAAAATATATTTTGAGGCTTCTTATTTGGGCTTATCCAAAGTAATAGATGAGCTCCAAGTATTTGATTTAGAAAAATATAAGACTCCGTCATGAATAACTAAAAAGCTAAGGACTTTATTTCTAAAATCCTTAACTGACTGGCATTAGGATAAATTCCGGCTTTTTTGTGTTTATACGCATCATTTTTATGAACACACTTGAGAAAAGTAACAAGGTAACTTTGGCATTGCACTTGTGCTTTACATGATTTCCTTTACTTGCACGGCGTATGCGTTGAAATTTATGTAAGCAGGAATTTTATATGTGCTGTGGTCTGGCACTGGTGCATGGCCACAACACTACTTGTCAAAAATTTTTTAGAGTAGAGCATCGATTTGGCAGGATGGCTAGGTATTGGTTTTATTACAGTGGGTCTGACGATTATCGCGCAATTTTTAAATATTGATGTTGAATAATAGACAGAGAATGACAGTTATTTCATAATTTGTTATAAGAAATAAACTCCTTAATTTAAAAAGAAAATGTTTAAATTCCTAAAAAAGATATTTGGTTCGTTTGAACAGCATATAAATACATCTGAAGTATTAAAGAAGCATTCCGTTGAGGATTTGGAAAAGCAATATTGTGATGTGAGTATACCAAAAATAAAAAATGAAAATTTTAAAGAAAATTATTTGGATGAATTACTTTGGCAGCTTAGAAGTCATGATGGATATAGGCGTCAAAAGATATTAGAAAAGCTACAAGATTGTTATGAGACTGCACTTTTTCCAGCTTTATTATTTCGCTTAAGTGACTATGTTTCAATTAACCAAAAGTTAGCGGCTGCACACTTTCAACGTTGGAGTGAAAGACCAGAATTTAGTCAGCTCTGCATTGATTATTTTTTAGATGTTGCGGCAATACAAAAACGGATACGTGTTGTTACAGAAGTTGAAGACTTATTATTGAAAGAGGTTGCTCATAATAAAGATTATTTGCGCGAAACTTTGATTTCATTACAAGGGAAGTTGCCTCGTATTTTGTTAGTTTATATCAAAAAATATAAATGGATTGAACAGGACCATTTGATTGAATTATGCAAAGTTGCGAAAGATCAAATGGTTCGTAAATTTTGGCTTGATCATGTTGTTCAAAATCAATCAAATCAGGATCTTTTGGTCGAGCTCAAAACATCAAAATTTCGAGATGTGCAGTATTATTTATTTGATGTCTTATATCAAAGGAGTGTCTTAACAACAGATGATTTGATTCATTTTTGGCACAGTCATTTTTTATCTATAATGGATTATGCATATTTCGCTTTAAGGCAATGTCAATTTGATTTTGAAAAATATTTTGCTCAATATCCTATTGAAAATTTAAACCAACAGCAGATGAAAACCAGAGTTTATCAATGGGTTCTGTGGAAAGGAGAGTCATCTCATCTTTTTGAGATTATTAAAAAAATTGAATCCCAAAAAGTTGCAAATGCATTGGCATTATTTGCATTGAAACAAAAAATTATCAAACTAGATCAATATTTAGGATACTTCCAATCTACTAAACAAATGGTATCACCGCATCAATTTATTAAAGCAAAAGTGTATAGTGATACCCAGCCTACTTTAGATGAGCTAAAACAGTATTTATGCTTGGTCAAAGAAAACTTGTCATTTCAACAGAGATTAGATCTAACACAAGGTTATAGTTTATGGGATCAGCTTTATTGGTTTGTTGCCCAACAAAAATTTATTGAAACCGAACAAGATCAACAGAACTTTTACTATCATTTACGATGTCGTTTACAATTTCTAAGTTATGAAATCTATCCTCCACGATGGACAGTACTCCAGAAAAATGAAATGAAACAGCATTTACCAGCTTTTATTAAACAATATCCTGAGGTTTTTGAAGATATTGGAGTTAAGAGGATATTAGAAAATATATATAACTAAATTCTAAAGATCGTAGCACAGAAATATTTTCGTAAAATACCATTTCATAAGGTTTTATGTGTGCTACCAAATTAAGTAATCAGCTATAGAGTCACATAGATGCAATATAAATTTTATATTGCATCATTACAAACAAGAAATTATTCTTTTAATTGACAATTGACCATCCATTTCACCCCAAATTGATCGGTAAAAGCGCCATACAATGCTCCCCAAAATGTTTTTTCTAAAGGCATTTCAATTTGACCATTTATGGCTAAAGCATCAAATAAGCGTTTTGCTTCTGCTTGCTCACTGGCATCTAAATTAATTGAAATATAATGATTCGTGCCTTGAGTAAAAACGGTCGAGCTTTGTGCGCAGAATTGATCACTGGTGTCTGAACCCATTAAGATGGTGAATTCATTGATGGGGAGTGACACATGCAGAATGTAATCTTTTTCTTTATCCGAAACCTGCGCATCTGGGAGTTCTGAATATTTTTTTAGAAACGAAAACTCACCACCAAAAACAGATTTATAAAAGTTAAAAGCAGCTTCGGTTTTACCTTGGAAATTGAGGTAATGATTGAGTTGCATCTTGATATGTCCATATTGTTGTTTTGACAGATACAACTTACCAGCTCATATCCCAAATATTAATGAATAAATTGTAATCAAAAAAAATCCCTCAATGATGAGGGATAAAGTTCTCTCCCGATAGGAGAGAGCTAGAGAGGGGGATTATAGTAATTCGATTGCTACAGCAGTTGCTTCACCGCCACCAATACATAAAGCAGCAATCCCTTTTTTACCGCCAGTACGTTTTAAGGCATGGATTAAAGTCAAAATAATACGTGAACCTGTAGAACCTACAGGATGGCCGAGCGCACAAGCACCGCCATGAATATTCACTTTTTCCGCATCCAATTTAAAGTCATCAATTGGGCACATGGTAACCATCGCAAATGCTTCATTGATTTCCCACAGATCGACATCGGAAGCCGTCCAGCCCGCTTTATCCAATGCTTTTTGAATGGCACCCACTGGTGCAATGGTGAATTCTGAAGGGTGCTGAGAATTTGATGCATAAGCCACAATTTTCGCAAGCGGGTTTAAACCTTTTGCCGCTGCATTGTCTGCAGACGTTAATACTAATGCAGAAGCACCATCAGAAATGGAGCTGGCATTTGCAGCGGTAATAGTACCGTCTTTGGCAAAGGCAGGACGTAGCGTTGGAATTTTATCAATATTGGCATTAAACGGTTGTTCATCTTTATCAATGACAACATCGCCTTTACGTGATGAAACCGTCACTGCTACGATTTCATCTACAAAATAGCCTTCGGTAATGGCTGTTTGTGCGCGTTTAAGTGAACGAATGGCAAAGTCATCCATTTGTTGGCGAGTATAGCCTCGAATGTTGGCCATATCTTGAGCAAAAGAACCCATTAGGCGACCTGTTTCAGCATCTTCTAAGCCATCAAGGAACATATGATCTTTGATTTCACCATGACCCATGCGGTAACCACCACGTGCCTTTGGTAACACATAAGGTGCATTGGTCATTGATTCCATACCGCCTGCGACCACAATTTCAGCAGAACCAGCTTTAATCATATCTGCTGCTTGCATGACCGCTTTCATGCCAGAACCACATAACTTGTTAATGGTGACTGCACCTGTTGAGTCAGGAAGACCCGCTTGGCGCATTGCTTGGCGTGCAGGGCCTTGCTTTAATCCAGCAGGAAGTACGCAGCCCATAATGACTTCTTCAACATCGGTTGGTTGTAATCCTGAACGAGCAATCGCTGCTTTAATGGATGCAGCACCCAATTCTGGTGCTGTTACACTTGCTAAACTTCCTTGAAAACCGCCCATTGCTGTACGTGCACCATTTACAATTACGATGTCTGTCATTGTTTTGCTCCGATATTTACTTTTAACTAAATTATTTTCTAAACTTAAGCAGTATATTGAAAAAAACAGAGGAATAAAGTCTGATCAGTCTCTAGTTGTAGACTCATGGGTTCTTAGCAAGTGAAGGGCTTTTCAATGCGAACATTTCCCATCTGACTGAGTATGATTTTATGCGATGCTTGCTGAGCAGTGGAGCAATAATAAAAACTACCATTCGAACCAATAGGAAGACCATTGGCTGCTTGAAAAGTTAAACTGGGAATGCTTAGTGTTCCTCTCCAATTTAAATTACCATATTTTAAATCGGTTGATTCGGTCAGGATAATGTGTTCATTGGCATCCACCTGTCGGTTTTTATTAGAATCGATAAAAATAATAAAACCTGAATTCCAATGGTTCACTTGACAATTTAATTTATCTTGGCTAGGACAAATAACCACATTGCTATGTTGAAGAGCTGCATGTGACTTTGCAAATTGAATGCTTGAAATCAGTTTGTTGGTGGTTTTGATTGTTTCTTGTTTAGCCATGATTTCATGAAAATAAGGTAGTGCGAGGATTGTAATAATCGCTAAAATAGCGACCGTAATGATCAGCTCTATGAGCGTAAAACCATTTTTTTGTTTAAAAAACATTGAATTAACCTTTTGGTGTATTTTTTTAATTGTTTATGTTATTAATGTTTTGTTTTTAATCGTTTTTTCTGTAAGTAATATTTATTACTCAACTTTTAAGAAAACTGTTAAAATAATTCGCAAGTGACCATAAGCTATTCGCAACAAAAAATTGAGTAAAAAATTACCGAATTACAACGGAAATTGTAAGTAATTTTGTCAATAATTCACTTGATTAAATTTATCAAGCACTTGGAAAAAAAATAAAGTGTTTGTATGATTCATAGTGAGTAGCTTAAAAATAAAACTGGGTATTAGAAAACCTATTTCAGGATAGCCAAATTTTAGGCTTGAGCTTGAACAACAATTGTTATCTCTGGAGGATAAATCCATGAAAATGAGTCGTATTGCACTAGCTATGCTAGTTGCTGCACCTTTAGCTGCTGCGAATGCTGGCGTAACTATTACCCCATTAATGGTTGGTTATACTTTCCAAGACACGCAACACAACAACAGCCGTGGCAACCTAACTAATAATGGTCAAGAACTTCAAGACGATTTATTCGTTGGTGCTGCGATTGGTGTTGAATTGACTCCATGGTTAGGTTTCGAAACTGAATATAACCAAGTTAAAGGTGATTCAGACGTTAATCAGGGCGAATATAAACAAACTCAAATCAATGGTAACTTTTATGCTACTTCTGATTTGATCACTAAAAACTACGACAGCAAAATTAAGCCGTACGTATTATTAGGTGCTGGTCACTATAAATATGAGCTTGATAGCGCTGCTGGTCGTAATGTTGCTGGTGCTCCTGCTCGTGGTCTTGAAGAAGAAGGTACTTTAGGTAATGCTGGTCTTGGTGCTTTCTGGCGCTTAAACGATGCTTTGTCTTTACGTACTGAAGCTCGTGCTACTTACAACATCGATGAAGATTTCTGGAACTACACAGCTTTAGCTGGTCTAAATGTTGTTCTTGGTGGTCACTTGAAACCAGCTGCACCTGTAGTTGAAGTTGCTGTCGTTGAACCTGTTGTTCCAGTTCAACCAGTTCCACAAGAGTTGACTGAAGACCTTAACATGGAACTTCGTGTGTTCTTTGATACAAACAAATCAAACATCAAAGATCAATACAAACCAGAAATTGCTAAAGTTGCTGAAAAGTTAGTTGAATATCCAAACGCTACTGCTCGCATCGAAGGTCACACAGATAACACTGGTCCACGTGCATTAAACGAACGTTTATCTTTGGCTCGTGCTAACTCTGTTAAATCTTCACTTGTAAATGAATACAATGTAGATCCAGCTCGTTTGTCTACTCAAGGTTTTGCTTGGGATCAACCGATTGCTGACAACAAAACTAAAGAAGGTCGTGCTATGAACCGTCGTGTATTCGCGACTATTTCTGGTAGCCGTACTGTAATTGCTCAACCAGCTCAATAATTTATTATTGAACTGAGTTAAAAAAAGCAGCCGTCAGGCTGCTTTTTTTATGAAGAAAAATTTATTTTTATAATGGATACTTTACATAAATCAAAAAATGTTCAATATTCGATTTTTTTAAATCAGCACTGTCTCATTTGATCGATTCAGTTTTTATGCCTTTGCATAGGCATGAGCGCTACTTTTGAAAGGTTAAGCACTAGCATTGCCACGCAAGACAAAACCTTTTGTTTCCTATACACATATTCTGAGCAGGTTTTAATGTACTGCATTTAAAATGCAGCGTAAGGATAGGAAGCGTGTGCTATCCATGTCACATTCATGAATCCAATACTTACTAAAATTTATTTTTAATTTTGGCTTTACGAACCACTTCTGTTGACCAAAAAGCACCCTATGAAAAAAGTCTAATAATTCAAAGTCGGAGTTATTACATGCTGAGTTTGATTTTTACTCATGTAATTTTCTGCTCTGTGGTTGAACCCAGCCTTTGTGACTCAAGATATTTCACCCGCATAAAAGTGATTAAAATTTTACTTAGATCTGCACAAGAACAATCATCTTTTAAAGTGCTCTATTTTGCATGGTTGTGGCTTATTGAGAAGTTGGCTATAGCTATATCAAAAGACCAAGTTGCCCAGACATTTATGATTTTTGCACAAAAAAAACAGCCCGAAGGCTGCTTTTTATTTCAGTGGCAAGTTAATCATTTTCTACATTGACAGGTTGTACATCCATGTCTTTATATGGAATAAGCTTGGTTTTATATTTCCATTTATAACCTAACCAAATGACAAGAAAGAGCGGAATACTAATGTAAGTCGAAGCCAAACCTAGCCAATCTACTTTTCCACCAATCAGTGCTTCATAGTTTTGACCTAGAATAATGATCGAGCAGAGGATAAAGGCAAACCATGGTGCAAAAGGGAAGAACTTTGCTGTATATGCTAAGTCTTCCAGTTTATACCCTTGCGCTAAATAGCCTTTACGGAAACGATAGTGTGAAATCGCAATGCCTAACCAGACGATAAAGCCACACATGCCTGACATATTAAGCAACCAATTGAACACTTGTTGCTCACCAATAAATGTGGTTAAGAAACAGAGTGCTGCAATTGCAGTCGTTGCATAAAGTGCATTCATGGGTACACCACGAGTATCGAGTTTTGCAAACCATTTCGGTGCACGACCTTCACGTGCCATGTCAAATAGCATACGTGTAGATGAATACATTCCCGAGTTACCCGCAGATAAAATGGCAGTTAAGATGACTGCATTCATTAAACTTGCAGCAAAGGCAAAACCTGCTTTTTCGTACAATAATGTAAATGGCGAAAGGGTGATGTTATCACTAGCGGCGGCTTGTAAAAGACGAGGATCATCATAAGCGACAAGTGTGCCAATAATGAAAATACACACCACATAAAATAATAGGATTCGCCAAAAAATTTGCTTAATGGCAACAGGAATGGTTTTTTTAGGATCTTTAGATTCTCCAGCGGCAACCCCGACCATTTCTGTACCTTGGAAGGAGAATCCGGCAATCATGGCCACCCCAATCATGGCTTGTAGTCCACCGACAAAAGGTGCATCACCTTTTGTCCAGTTGGAGAAAGTGACCATATTCGGTGTTAGGATGATTTTTGCAATCATGGCAATGCCAATAATAATAAAGACAATAATCGCAATGACCTTGACCAGTGAGAATAAAAACTCACTTTCACCAAAACTTTTCACGGTCAGTGAATTAATTGCAAAAATAATCGCAAGGAAAATAGCACTCCAGTAGAAACCGGGAATATCTGGAAACCAAAATTTCATAATAAACTGAACCGCAACCAGTTCAAAAGCAACCGTGATTGCCCAGTTGTACCAATAGTTCCACCCCAAGGCGAAACCAAAACCGCCTTCTACATATTTAGTACCATAGGTAAAAAATGCACCTGAGGTGGGATTGTGCGTGGCAAGTTCGCCCAAACTTGTCATTAAGAAATAAATCATTACACCAATAAGCGCATAAGCGAGTAATGCACCGCCGGGACCTGCATTGGCAATGGTTGCACCAGAAGCGAGGAATAAACCTGTGCCGATGGAGCCACCAATCGCAATCATATTCAGATGGCGAGCACCAAGTTTACGCTGTAAGTGTGGTTGATCAATTTCACTCATTATTGTTCCTTAGATTTCTTTTGAGTGTTGGCGAACAGCACTTTAAAGCCTTGTTGATCGGCTTTGGTTGTACATTGACCAAAATTTTGCTCAATTAATAATGGATAATTTAGAAAGCGGTTGGCTACAATCCATAATTCACCGCCCGATTTTAAATGACGTCGTGACGTTTTACATAAACTCTCACTGGCGTTGTAATCGGTTTGGATACCTTGATGGAATGGCGGATTACTGACAATGGCATGCAAGAATAGCGGTGCATCTTCAATACCAGTCACTGCTGTAATTTCAAGTTGTTCTGGTGCAAGATTGTTTTTTTCAAAGGTCATTTGGGTGGAAGCCAAAGCAAAAGCATCAACATCCATGGCGAAAATCCGATTTTTTGGATTTAATTTTGCTAAATAAGCACTGATGACACCCGAACCACAACCAAAGTCGGCAATTTTACCCGCAGTGACTTGTGATAAATAAGGTAACAGCACCGCAGTACCAATATCTAAGCGATTTTGACTAAATACGCCCGGTAAGGCACAGATATTTAAGTCACCATTGGGTGTAGGAACGGTATATTGTTGTGCCCAATCATCTAGTTTTTTGGCAACCACAGTTTTTTCAACCGTCATTTGCCACATCTGACAGTGACGTGCGCTATCTAATTTACAGGCTGGGCCAAACGGCAGTAATTGTTTGGCAGCACGTTCAACGCCCGCTTTTTTTTCTCCAACAAGGAAAACTGAAGCACCAACATTTAAGCGGCTAACCACATTATGTAGGATGTAATTCAGCAGTTCTTTTGACTTCGGGACAAAAATAATCGCTTGATCAAAATCATCTGCAGGAAGATCGACACCAAAATGTACATTGGCTTGTTGGGACTGAAAATATTGTAATTCGTTATAGTTCCATGTCCATATACATGGAGTGATGTCTTTTTCTAAATTGGAAAGTAAGTCATCCGTAGGTGCATTAATGAGTAATACACGTCCAGACAGATATTCGTGCTGTCGAATGACAACTTCACTTCTAGGATCCATTTTTTATCTCGCCATTGAAAAACTCTGCCCAGACAATGCTGGGCAGGGTTGATGCTGAAATGAAATTATTTCTTCGATTCAGGAAGAATAATGTTTAATAACAATGCTGCAATACCGCCTGTCGCAACACCAGAACTGAAAATGTTACGAATTAATTCAGGCAGGTGTTCAAGAATTTGAGGTACTTGTGCCACACCTAAGCCTAATGCCAAGGAAATAGCAATAATCAGTAATGCACGGCGGTCAAGTTGAATACCAGACAGAATATTAATGCCTGAAGCTGCAACAGCACCGAACATCACCATGACTGCACCACCTAACACCGCTTGTGGTACGGCCTGAATCACACCTGCAACAGCAGGAAATAGACCCAGAATGACCAATAATACTGCAATCCAGATCCCAACATAACGGCTTGCAACACCTGTTAGTTGAATGACACCGTTATTTTGTGCAAAGACCGAGCTTGGGAAGGTGTTGAAAATACCCGCCAAAAATGAATTTGCCCCATTGACCAGTACACCACCTTTAATACGTTCCATCCATACTGGGCCGTCTACAGGTTGATTGGATATTTTTGAAGTTGCAGTGACATCACCAATCGCTTCCAAAGAGGTCACTAAATAGATAAATGCCATTGGAATAAATAAGCTCCATGAGAAACTTAAACCAAAATGCATCGGGGTTGGAATTTGAATGAGGGGGGTATCTTCTAAACTTGAAAAATTAAGATGCCCCATAAAACCAGCAACAACATAACCAATCACTAAGGCAATGAGAATAGCCGAGCTTTTGACCCAGACGATACGAACACGATTTAAAACAACAATAATCGCCAGTACCGTACATGACATGATGAGGTTGTCGGCATTGGCAAATGTTTTATCGCTCATGGCTTGATAACCGCCACCCATGCTGATAAGACCTTCTTTAATTAAGGTCAAACCAATCAGCAGCACCACAATACCTGTCACCAATGGGGTAATGAGTTTTTTGACCCAAGGCAGAATACGAGATACGCCCATTTCAATAAATGAACCCGCAATGACCACCCCAAAAATAGAGGCCATGACCGCTTCAACAGGTGTACCTGCTGCAACCATGGCAGAACCAATACCAATAATGGGGCCAATAAAGTTAAAGCTGGTGCCTTGAACAATCAGTAAGCCTGCGCCAAATGGACCCACTTTTTTACATTGTAAAAAAGTCGCAATCCCTGAGATCACCAAAGACATGGAAAGAATCATGTTGGTGTCTTGTTTTGAGACGCCTAAAGCTAAACAGATCAGTAAGCCAGGTGTGATAATCGGGACAATAATGGCCAATAAATGTTGCAGTGCAGCTAAAAAAGCGATGAATGGTTTTGGACGGTCATTCAATCCATAAACTAAATCAAGATGATCTTTTTGCTCGGGAGAGTTTGTTAAATCAGACATTTGAAAACGGTACAGCAGCAATTTATGGCTATTCTAATCGAGTTACAGGACTTTACAAACCAAAAAAAGAGCGATTTTTTAAAAAAACTTGTAACTGTCAATAAACTGTCACTACTAAAAGTGAGTATTTTTCTGTATAATTTGCCCTCAAATTTAAAGCGTATCGAATTTACATGTCAGATATTAAAACTCTCCGCAACATTGCCATTATTGCGCACGTTGACCATGGTAAAACCACTCTTGTAGACAAACTTTTGCAACAATCTGGTGCTCTCGGTGACCGCGCGGGCGAGATTGAACGTGTTATGGATTCTAACGCGCTTGAGTCTGAACGTGGTATTACCATTCTTGCAAAAAACACTGCAATCAAATGGTTAGACAAACGTACAGATACTGAATACCGCATTAACATCGTCGACACCCCGGGACATGCTGACTTCGGTGGTGAAGTTGAACGTGTAATGTCTATGGTTGACTGCGTACTACTTCTCGTTGATGCACAAGACGGTCCAATGCCACAAACTCGTTTTGTGACATCTAAAGCATTTGCAAGTGGTCTTAAGCCAATCGTTGTATTAAACAAAATTGACCGTCCGGGCGCACGTCCTGACTGGGTAATGGATCAAGTATTTGATTTATTTGATAACCTTGGTGCGACTGACGAGCAGTTAGACTTCCCAGTGGTATATGCTTCTGCAATTAACGGTATTGCTGGTCGTGATGTTGAAGCAATGTCTGAAGATATGACGCCATTGTTTGAAACAATTGTTGACATCGTTGAACCACCTAAAGTTGACGTTGATGGCCCGTTCCAAATGCAAATTTCATCTCTTGACTATAATAGTTTCGTAGGTGTAATTGGTATTGGTCGTATCCAACGTGGTTCGGTTAAAACAAACACGCAAGTGACTGTAATCGACAAAGATGGCAAAACACGTAACGGCCGTATCTTAAAAGTGATGGGTTACCATGGTCTTGACCGTGTAGACGTTGAAGATGCTTCTGCTGGTGATATCGTATGTATCACGGGTCTTGATGCACTTAACATCTCTGACACGATTTGTGATCCGAAAAATGTTGAAGCTTTACCGCCATTGTCTGTAGATGAACCTACAGTTTCGATGACATTCCAAGTAAACAACTCACCGTTTGCTGGTCGAGAAGGTAAATTTGTAACTTCACGTAATATTCGTGAACGTCTTGACCGCGAATTGATTCATAACGTAGCTTTACGTGTTGAAGATACTGATTCTCCAGACCGTTTCAAAGTATCTGGTCGTGGTGAGCTTCATTTGTCTGTTCTTATTGAGAACATGCGTCGTGAAGGCTTCGAGATGGGTGTATCTCGTCCTGAAGTAATCATGAAAGAAATTGATGGTGAAATCCAAGAGCCGTATGAAAATGTAACTTTTGACGTTGAAGAACAACATCAAGGTTCAATCATGGAGCAAATGGGCTTCCGTAAAGGTGAAATGACCAATATGGAACTTGACGGCAAAGGCCGTATCCGTATTGAAGCAACTGTTCCTTCACGTGGCTTGATCGGTTTCCGTTCTGAATTCTTAACCATTACTTCTGGTACTGGTATTATGACTTCAAGCTTCTCTCATTATGGTAAAGCGAAAGCTGGTACTGTAGCGAAGCGTCAAAACGGTGTACTTGTTTCAATGGTTAACGGTACTTGCTTAGCGTTTGCATTGTTTACATTACAAGACCGTGGTCGTCTATTTGCTGAACCACAGTTAGAAGTTTATGAAGGTATGATCGTGGGTATGAACTCACGTTCTGACGACATGACGGTTAACCCAACTAAAGCGAAGCAGTTAACCAACATGCGTGCATCTGGTACAGATGAAGCATTAACGTTAACTCCTGCAATTCGTTTCACGCTTGAACAAGCGCTTGAGTTCATCGAAGATGACGAATTAGTTGAAGTTACACCTAAATCAGTACGTATTCGTAAACGCTGGTTGACTGAAAATGATCGTAAACGTAACCGCGGTAAATAATTTTTAATTATTGTCCGTGACTGCGTTTGGTCATAAAAAGGTGCTATCAATTCGTTGATAGCATTTTTTTTTGTTTGAAATGAGCAACTAAATATTCTAAAAGCATTTAATTCCGAGTAAATTACTCATCTATATGAACTGTTTCACATTTTTGATATGGAACGGTTTAAAAATATTTTAATAAAAGAATATGACAAAGCGAGCTGGAGAGTTTCATGAGTATCGTTCAAGAATTTAAAGAGTTTGCCATTAAAGGCAATATGATGGATTTGGCGATTGGTGTCATCATTGGTGGTGCTTTTGGTAAAATTATTGATTCATTGGTAAAAGATGTATTAATGCCTTTAATTTCTGTGATTACAGGTGGTGATGTTGATTTTTCACAATGGTTCGTTGTATTGGGAGATAACCCGAATAATTTACAAACGCTTGAGGAATTACAAAAAGCAGGGGTCAATGTTTTACAGTATGGTAGTTTCTTAACAGTATTTATTAATTTCTTGATTTTAGCTTGGGTGGTTTTCTTACTGGTTAAAGTCATGAATCGTTTGCGTAAACAAGAAGCGCCTGTAGAAGCACCCGCTGCAACACCAGAAGATATCGAATTGTTACGTGAAATCCGTGATGAGTTGAAACGTCGTCCACAAGTTTAAATTGTGGAAGGATAAAAAATGGCACTACACGTGCCATTTTTTAGTGATAAGAAGCCTTTTTTTGATTAAAATAGATATCAGATAAAACTTTAATTTATATAATTATTTTTGGTGTTAAATTATGAAAATGATTTCATATTGGAAGAAATCAGAAGAGATTTACTCTGATGGAGAATGTACTTTTATTATTGGTTATTATGATCATAAAAATAATAATCAGGGTGGAGACAAAGCTTTAGGTATACATTGGCAAACTTACCCACAATCACGCGGTATATTAAGTCCTTGTGTTATTCCTAAAAATACACGTAACATTATTTTAAGAGGATTGCTCACACAGGCTGAGGTATTAAAAGATCCGATAAGATTAGATAAAATTAAAAACGCGATTGTATATTTTGAATAAATAGCAGCATTATTTAGATATCAAACATAAAGATTGAGGCTGTACAGAATTTAGTTTTTCTGTATGAAATGAATTTAACCCTTCCTTCTAAAAGAAGGAAGGGTATTTTTAGGTATTTATTTAATCCATTCGAAACTTAATTTCGAGTAAATGCCAACCAAACTGACTTTTGATTGGGCCATGCAATTCACGTTCAGCTAAGGTAAATACCGCTTTATCAATGGGGCCGACCAGTTGTCCTTTCTTGATATCACCCAGCTCACCGCCTTTTTTGCCTGAAGGACAGGTGGAATGCTGTTTAGCAATTTGGGCAAAATCTGCACCCGCTTTAATTTTCTTTTTTAACTGTTCGGCCAGCTCTTTGTCTTTGACTAAAATATGACGCACGATGGCAGATTTCATGCTTTATTCCCTTTAGATGATGGTGTCTTGGTGAGCATTTTAACGTTTTTTAGAGGCTGACATTGCGGACAAAATACACTGGCACGCTGTCCGAGTTTTAAATTTTCTAAAGTGGTTTCACAGTTCACACACATTTCACCCGCACGGCCATAGGCCAATAAGGTTTGTTGGAAATAACCATTTTCGCCCATAGCATTACTATAGTCACGTAGGGTTGAGCCGCCTAAATCTATGGCTTGTTTTAAGATCCGCTTGATCTCGATCACTAATTTTTCAATTTGCTGCATACTTAAACTAGATGCAGGCTGGGCAGGGTGAATGCCTAAATTGAATAAACTTTCAGTGGCATAGATATTGCCGACCCCAACCACCATATGGTTATCCATAATGGCAACTTTGGCAGCCACATTTTTCTTTTTAAATTTGCTTGCTAAATAGTCAGCATTAAATGCTTCACTTAAAGGTTCAGGGCCTAAAGTATCAATTAACTTGGTTTGAGAGTTCTGATCTAACCATAAAATGCAGCCAAAACGACGTGGGTCATGGTAACGCAGTTCTATATCTTCAAACTGAATGATCAAATGATCATGTTTACGTAATTCTGTATGAGGTTCACAAAGGCGAAAACTACCTGACATGCCCAAATGCCATAACATGCTGTCGTGCTCAAATTCCGCCAAAATATATTTAGAGCGTCGGGTGAGCTTAAGCAATTTTTGCCCAGTTAGTTTTTGAATATCTTCAGGAATCGGCCAGCGTAAACTGGATTGTCGGACTTCAACAGAAATGACTTTTTGCTCAATTAAAGGCAATAAACTGGTTTTTGTGGTTTCAACTTCAGGTAGTTCAGGCATTTTTAGCAAATTAAAATGGATTATGGCTAATATCGGGATGAATGATCGAGAATACAAGTTTTAATTGAAGCATAAGATGAGTCGTGCACATACTGTAAGAAACTGAGTTCAGAAATAGATTGAAAATAAGCTGAACAATAGAATATCAAGCTACACGAATCATATGATTCATTGAAATTATTCATGTTAGCCCCGTTGTTACAGTATGTGATCAATTCTGCTGTTACGGAAAGTTGATAATGCGCTGAGAGTTGGTTTAAGCTCTAAAATCATTTTTTAATCCGAAATAGAGGCTTCTCAATGCAAAGTAAATCACCGATAAAGTCCATCAATATGACTTTACTTTGCTTGACGGTATGTATTTGTCAAAATCTTTATGCAGAAGCAGGTTCTACGGAACCTGTTTTACTTCCGACCTTAAAAATAGAAGCCACACGTACCGATACCGACTGGTTAACAACCCCGGCATCGGTCTATCGTATTGAACAAAAAAATAATGAAAATAATCTTGCGGTTAATTTATCTGAAATCTTAAAAGGTGTACCGGGTCTACAACTGAATAACCGTGAAAACTATGCACAAGATTTACAACTGTCTATGCGTGGTTTTGGTGCGCGTTCTACTTTTGGGGTACGTGGGATTCGTTTATATGTCGATGGCATTCCTGCCACCATGCCTGATGGTCAGGGGCAAACCTCGAATATTGATTTAAGCAGTCTAGATCACATTGAAGTCTTGGGTGGGCCATTTTCATCATTGTATGGTAATTCTTCTGGCGGTACTGTTTTAACCAGCACCAAGCAAGGTGAAGGGCGTGATTCAATCGAGTTAGGTTATTCAGGTGGGAGTCATCATAAAGGTCGTGCCAATATGACCTTACAAGGTGGCGCAGATAAAGCAGGAGAGCCAAGTTATGTGGTGAGTTCTTCTTATTTTGATACCGATGGTTATCGTGACCATAGTGCAGCGCGCAAAGTTTTAAGCAATGCCAAACTGATTTGGGATTTAGAAGATGGTTCTAAAGTGAACTGGATTGTGAATCATGTGGATATGAATGCCGATGATCCACAAGGTTTAACCCGAGAGCAATGGAAAGCCAATCCCAAACAGGTGAATGATGCAAAAAATATTTATGATGTCCGTAAAGAGATTAATCAAACCCAAACAGGACTAACGTGGACGAAACCGATTAATGACCAACATGAGCTTTATACTATGGCTTATGCGGGACATCGTGAAGTTACTCAATATCAATCCATTCCAAACACAGCTCAAGCCAATCCGCGTCATGCAGGTGGTGTGATTGATTTTAGCCGTGACTATTACGGGACTGATCTGCGTTGGACGGGTAAAGATTTACTACCAAATACACGTTTTACCGCAGGATTTGCTTTTGATGCCATGGATGAAGACCGTCAAGGCTATGAAAACTTTGATAGTGCAGGAAATTATGGGGTAAAAGGCAAGTTACGCCGTGATGAAAATAATACCTTATGGAATTTAGATCCATACCTACAAGCATCTTGGCAGTTTTTACCCACTTGGCGTTTAGACACAGGTTTGCGTTATAGCAATGTGCATTACCAATCTAAAGATCACTATATTCAAGGGACAAATGCTGATGATAGTGGTAAGACTGACTATGACAAGCTATTGCCTTCCGCTGCATTCACTTGGGAAATAAGTCCTCAACTGAGCACGTATCTGAGTTATGCCAAAGGGTTTGAAACACCGACATTTACTGAAATGGCCTACCCAACCACAGGAACGTCTGGGATTAACTTTGCTTTAAAACCTTCAAGCAGTGACAATTATGAATTGGGTTTAAAAGCACAAAATCTTCTTGGTCATTTTACCGCAGCAATTTTCCGCAGTGAAACTCAAGACGATATTGTTTCCGCAGGAACATTGGATGGTCGATCGACCTTCCAGAATGCCGATAAAACATTACGAGAGGGGCTTGAGCTGTCTTGGAATAAAAAATTATGGCGTGATTTGACGGCACAAGCCAGTTATAGCTTTTTAGATGCAACATTTGATGCCGATATTCCCAATACTGATCCTCAAAAAGTCGTTTATAGCGGTAACTACATTCCGGGTGTCGCAAAGAATCAGGCTTATGTTGCTTTGGGCTGGCAGCCTGAAACTGGCTTTAATGCAGGCATCGATGTACGTTATATGGATAAAATTTATGTCAATGACACCAATAGCGATGTAGCACCTAGCTATACCGTAACCTCGGCAAATATAGGCTATATCTGGAAAAATAATGATTGGAAAGTGCGTAGTTATGCACGTATCGATAACATGTTTGATGAAAACTATGTCGGTTCAGTGATTGTCAATGATGGTAATAATCGATTCTTTGAACCCGCAGATGGGGTGAATTGGAGCGCGGGTTTAAGCATCACCAAAGCATTCTAAGGAGCAAAAAAGTGTCTTTATTATTTGAACCGATTCAGTTTGGTCAGTTAGAACTCAAGAATAGAATTGTGATTGCGCCGATGTGTCAATACTCTGCAACCGAGCAGGGCGAAGTGACTTATTGGCATGAACAGCAATGGGCGAATTATGCATTGTCTGGGGCAGGGTTATGTGTAATTGAGGCAACAGCTATACAGCCAGAAGGTCGTATTAGTTATGCTGATTTAGGACTGTGGAATGATACACAGCGTGATCAAATCAAAACATTACTGACAAAAGTAAAGACACTTTCGCCTATGCCTTTTGCCATTCAGTTGGCGCATGCAGGCAGAAAGGCATCTACGGATAAACCTTGGGATGGCAAAGGTCAATTTAGCCCCGATCAAGAGCATGGTTGGCAAACTGTTTCAGCCAGTGATGTTCCATTTAATGATCACGATCATGCGCCACAGGAACTGTCAAAAAATGGCATCCAAAAAATTATTCAAGACTTTAGCAATGCGGCGATTCGTGCGGTTGACGCGGGTTTTGAGTTAATTGAGTTACATGCAGCACACGGTTATTTATTACACCAGTTTATGTCGCCTTTGGCCAATAAGCGCAGTGATGAATATGGCGGTTGCTTTGAAAACCGTATTCGGATGGCGATAGAAACATTTCAGAGCATAAAAGCCGCTGTTCCTGAAAATTTCCCCGTTGGTGTACGTCTTTCTGCTCAAGATTGGTTTGAAGGAGGCTGGTCGTTAGAAGAAACCGTTGCATTGTCGAAACAATTAGAAAATTTAGGCGCAGCTTATATTCATGTTTCGAGTGGGGGATTACATGCCCAGCAAGACATTAAAATAGGTGCCAATTATCAAGTACCATTTGCTGAAGCTGTTAAAAAAGTGCTTCATATTCCAGTGATTGCGGTGGGATTAATTACTGAAGCTGAGCAAGCAGAAAGTATTCTTGCAAAGGGGCAAGCCGATGCGATTGGTCTGGCACGTGCGCTGCTTTATGAGCCACGTTGGCCTTGGCATGCTGCTGCAACATTGGGTGCAAAAATTGAAATTGCACCACAGTATTTACGCTGTCAACCACATGGTGTGAAGTCGCTGTTTAAACCCTTTCAACCCTAAAATGTGCGTGCAGAAAATGGCCGGGATGAAATTGATTGAGGTCTTTTGGAAGATAGGAAGTTGCTGTGGTCTTAACTGTTATTTTACCAATATGCCTGCTGCTTCTACTGGGATTTATTTGCGTAAAATTTGAATTTATTTTACCTGAGCATATTCAAGGTTTAAGTCAGTTTGTTTTTAAAATCGCATTACCTGCATTTTTACTGCAAGCTTTAGCCAGTAAGCGTTTTGATGAAATTTGGCATCCCAGTTATTTCATTGCTTATGGTGGCGGTTCACTGATTATTTTTACTTTGGCTTTTCTTTTGTATCGCAAATATTTTCAATGCCGTTTGACTGAATCTGGGGTGTTGGCAATGGGTGCATCCATGTCCAACACAGGTTTTATTGGCACAGCGATACTGACGATGTTGATTGGGCAGCATGCCGCAATCTATCTTTCTTTGACTTTGATGATTGAAAACCTACTGATTGTGGCATTAACTTTAGTCATTGCTGAAGTGGGGATGCAGCAACATCAAGTGACCTCCCAGTTGCTTAAACAAACCTTGTACAATGTCATTAAAAACCCCGTTATTTTGTCTATTGTGCTGGGAATGTTTTGTGTTGTTTTGAATATTCAGCTGCCATTTTACCTAATTCAAGTTTTGGAAATGTTAGGTAAAACAGCCTCTCCGATTGCGTTGTTCGTGATTGGGGCAAGTTTGGTTGGAATGAGCTTAAAAGCACTGAATATACAAAGTGTAATTTTAGTCACGTTTAAAATTGTACTGATGCCACTGACGATTTTTGTTTTATTCAGTATTTTACCGAATGTCAGCCAAGAAATGCTTTATGCAGGGACGTTACTTGCTGCATTACCCATGCCCATTGTGTTGGGTATTTTGGGGCAAAATTATGGACTGAGTGATAAAGCCTTAACTGCTTTAATGTTAAGCACCATATTGGGTTTTATTGGCATCAGTAGTTTGATTGCACTGTGGTGGTAAATTCGGGTGACAGTAAAAAGCCCCAATTTCTGGGGCTTTATGGGTTTAGATGTTTTATGGGTTGAGACGCTTTAGCTTTTCTTTTCAGCTTTTGGCAGGTTTTTTGCTGTTTCAGCAATCATTTTATCCACCACCGCTAAAGACTCTTTTGCCTGAGGCACATTTTCTTTTGCTAGCGCCGAGAAAATCTTTTTCGCTTCTACAAGATTTTGCGGAACGATCTTACCATTGGTAAACATATTGCCGACTGCCATCAACGCTGGAATATAGCCGTTTTGTGCTAAGTCCTGCATGCCTTTTAAGCCTTGTTTAATTGATGCTTCATTTTTAGTTTTAAAGCCTAAACTAATGTCATATAAGGCTTTAGCATGGATTGCTTGATAGTTGTCCTTTTTAATTAAAGGATCTAACTTTTGTAATGCCAATTTCTCTGATGCAGGCGTGCCTTCAGCAAAAAGTAAAACGGCTAGATCGACAGTGGCATCATCAAAACCTTGTTGAGACGCTTTTTCTAAATACTGTTTGGCTTTGTTGATGTCTTGTTTAAGACCTAAAGTACCCGCTATATAGTTTTTGCCTAAGACATAGTTGGCAACAGGGTAGCCTTTATTGGCAGACTCTTCGTACAGCTTAATCGCCTTTTTTTCATCTTTGGCGGTGCCTTGACCTGTTTGCGTGAGGTAACCTAAATTATAGATTGCTTGCGGGTTACCTGTTTTTGCTAATTTATCCAGTTCTTGATATGCGCCCTTCATATCCTTGGCTTTAACCAGGGTTTCAATTTTGGCAAAGGCAGGATCGATAGACGGTTTTGCCGTTTCTGCTAGAGCAAAATTTGAAGACAATGCGATGATACTAGCAAGTATGATTTTTTTCATAGTATTAAAAACCTTTTATAAACATGCACATAATTCCATTTATGTGTTTAGGGGGTATAGGGAAGACTTAATTACAACATCATAAGTTTAATTGTGTGAATGTAAATATATGATTTGTGTATTGCAATAGAATTTCGTAGTTATTTACAGAATGAATGTTAAATCAATATGAAGAAATGTTTACTTCTGCTTAAAAATCTAGAGCCAAACATGAAAGTTCGAGTGGTTTATATAAAATGAGTATCAGAATGAACTTTGCTTTTTAGCCAATGTTTGTTTAAATCTCGGTTGAATTTTATAGCGAGTAGATCCATGTTCATTAAAGGCATTAAGCGTAACTATTTAAAAGTGAGTCAGGATGAATCGATTGCTGATGAAGATAAGATTGATGCGTTATTAATGAAATTGGGCGCTGAGTTTTTGGTGAGTAAA
The DNA here is from genome assembly GCF_002135275.1 of Acinetobacter sp. ANC 4973. Taxonomy (NCBI): domain Bacteria; kingdom Pseudomonadati; phylum Pseudomonadota; class Gammaproteobacteria; order Moraxellales; family Moraxellaceae; genus Acinetobacter; species Acinetobacter sp. ANC 4973. The sequence goes on along the minus strand of NZ_NEGM01000011.1, from coordinate 21,186 downwards.
GAAGATCGGGTCTATATTTTTGAGAAAGACGGTCATAGTGCAAAATTTGATGCAAAACATGCACGTGCTTTTCATTTTAAAGATTATGTAGTGAAAGATATGAATAAGCTATTTCATGATTTTTAATAGACGTGATTTTCTGTTTTTAAAAGTATTAAGTTAAATGTGTGCTCATTGAAAGTTTGAAAATTTCAATGAGTTCTTCATCCATATAATGATAATCGTCAGGAATATCTAGAACAAGAATGGTCTTGTGTTGCAATTGCTTTGAAATTTTTTCCTGCAAAGCATGTTTGTGTTCCATCACTGCAATTAAATCTGCCCAAACAATATCTTTAGCTGACACTTGATGTTTTGCCTGTTTGCTGGTTCCCGCCGAACGTGTGTGTATGCCAAAGCCAACAGCAAAAATCGTTCCCTTGCGTGGCAGTACCACTCAGGGCTACGCCATTGGTTACGGCTACAGATAAATAGGTCGTTAATGGTGATTCCTCAAAATTTTGATTGTTTTTATTGATCTGTCTGAATGTTTTTTTAACTTAAAGCATTTGGCTATGTACTCTTCATTCAAATTATATAACATAAAATTGAAGGCTCTTTTTCGTAAGATTAATTGAGGCATATTCAAATATGATAAAAATACTGTCAATCTTATTTATAAGTTTAGTTTGTTCAATGACAAGTTTAGCAGGGCAGCCAAAACTTGTTCCTCATCCAGTAAACTTGAAAAACGGGACGCATTTTTCTTTAAATCTTCCAGCAAATTACGAAATCATTCCAGCGGCAGAGGGCTTAAAACGAGTTCGTTTTTTCGCTAAAGCGCCTGATGGCAGAATGTTTATCACGGATATGCACGATTTGACCGACAATAAAAAAGGCATCGTTTATATTCTGGATGAATGGAATGCTGAAACGGGTCAATTCGGCAAAATAATACCTTATATAACGGGTTTGAAGAATCCCAATTCCGTCCAGTTTTATACCGACTCTGACGGACAAGATTGGTTATATTTAGCCGAAACCCATCAACTCACCCGACGAAAATTTACCCAAGGTGAAATTAAATCCACGAGTAAAGCTGAAGTTTTAGCCACTTTCCCCGATTATGGTTTGAGTTATAAATATGGTGGTTGGCATTTAACGCGGACGATTGCAGTCGGTGGAAACGGGAAAATTTATGTTTCAGTTGGATCAAGTTGCAATGCTTGCACCGAGAAAGAAAAAGTTCGAGCGACCGTTTTAGAAATGAATCCTGACGGTTCGGAACAAAAGATTTTCGCCAAAGGCTTACGCAATGCAGTTGGTTTGAAATGGATCGGTAAATTTTTATTTGCCACCAATCAAGGCGTGGATCATTTGGGTAAAAATAAGCCCGATGAAACTTTTTATGCACTCAAACGTGATGCTGATTATGGTTGGGCTTCGTGTTATTCATCGAATGGTAAAATTTTTGCAGATCCAAAATTCAAACGTCCGTCAGGTTGTAAAAATGTGTTGCCTCCCTATGCCTATTTCCCTGCGCATTCATCGGCGCTTGGCTTTGATTATTTTGATCAGACAAGTACTGACGACATGATCAAAAATTCTTTTTTAGTTGCTTTACATGGTTCAACTGATGCATCGATTGGTCATGGCTACAAAATTGTGATTATGCGTAAAGGACAAAAACTACAGACATTTATGGATGGGTTTTTAGTGGGTAAAACGGTGTATGGCCGCCCTTGTGATATCTATCGAATTGATGATCAATCATTCTATTTTTCAGATGACAAAGGCGGCGTGATTTATTATGTGAGGCAAAAGGAAGTGTCTTAACGTTTTATTCTTATCATCTAACTGTTTCAGGAATGTTTTTGAATGTTTATCCGCTTTCGGATAGACTAAATTTATATTTCTAAAGATGTTAAGGCAACAATATGCTTGCAAGCATTTGGATCGAAAATTTTAAAAGCTATAAAACAGGTCAAACATTACCTTTAGCTCCTATTACCTTAATGATTGGTGCAAATGCTTCGGGTAAGTCGAATGCAATTGAGGCTTTTCGTTTTTTAAGTTGGTTTGTAGGTGGTGAAAAACTTTCGACCATACAGAATAGAATTAATGACTCTGAAAAAATATTTCGTGGTGATGTGCGAGATTTATTTTGTAAAGATGAAGAAACTATCTGTTTAGGTATTTCTTTTCGTAAGAGTTCTTCTTTTGATTATTTTGATCAATGGAAATTTATTATTGGGATGAATGAAGATGGTAATTTACTTGTTAAAGATGAGTATCTAACGTTATGTAAAAATAAAGAAAGATTTTTATATGTGGAAAATAATAAAACAGAATATCTTGATGACAATGTCAATGATTTATTAGATGGATTTCTTGGTAAGAATAGGCTATTTATCCCTGCTTTTGAAGAAAAAGGAATCCATATTAAGCATCAGACGTATGATGTTGATAGTGACAGTTCTGTTCTAGAATTAGCTAGTACTATAATTGATGATCAATTAAAACCTTATTTGGATAAAGAGCAAGATGAAAAACAGTTTATTTACGCAAAAATATTAAGTCATAATTTGGCATTAGTTCGGTTGAGGAGTTTTGTCGGTATAAACTTTTATGATTTTATACCCTCTAGAATGCGTAACGAAAGTTTAAGTGCAACATACTTAAATCAGAATGGTCAAAATTTATCGGGAGTTTTATATAAACTATGGGAAAATCAACAAGTAGATCATAAAAGTGATATTCTTAAATTTATAAGAAGTTTACCTGAACAAGATTTTAAGAGTTTAAAATTTTATAAAGACCATCGTGATCGTGTTGAATTGGCATTGGTTGAAAATTTTGGCGGTCAAGAACAAGAATGGGGAACTGAATTACTTTCAGATGGAACACTAAGAGTTTTAGGAATTGCGGCAGCAATATTATCTGCGCCAAAAGGGGCTACAATTGTTATTGAAGAAATTGACAATGGTATCCATCCATCTAGAGCAAAATATTTATTAGAAACTATGTTTTATTTTGCTGAGAAGAAAAAAATAAAATTATTATTGTCCACTCATAATCCTGCATTAATGGATGCTTTGCCAGATAAAGCTTTAGGTGATGTTGTATTTGCTTATCGTGACCCTAAAGAAGGGGATAGCCGTTTAGTACGATTATCAGACTTAGATGATTATGTCGGCTTAGTTTCTCAAGGACCTTTAGGTGAGTTAGTCACTCAAGGAATCGTAGATCGCTTTGTAAAAAATCCAATTTCGAAAGAGGACAAAAAACAAAAAGCGCTCTCGTGGTTAAATGAAATGCGTGGAGCATCAAATGAGTAGTATTTGTTTGATTGATACGAGCATTCTTTTAAATATTTTAGATGTACCAAATAGAAATAAAGAACGAGAAGAAATTTTAGAAAAATTTTCTGAATATATTCAATTAGATTGTAGTTTTATTATTCCAATGGCAGTGGTGATTGAAACAGGCAATCATATTGCTCAAAATGGTGATGGAAATACTCGGCGTGAAGTTGCTGAAAGGTTTGTTGAAACGTTAGAAAAAACTTTTACTGGTGATGCGCCATTTCGCATTGCAGATTGGGATACTCAAGAAAAAATTAGAGAATGGTTACATGAGTTCCCATCACATGCTCAGAAAAATAAATCACCGACTAGGACAGGTGAAGGAACAAGTTTTGGCGATTTAAGTATCATCAAAGAGTTTGAAAAAAGTTGTTCAAAATTTTCGATGAGTGAGATTTTTATTTGGTCATTAGATGAAGATTTAAAAACATATCATCAAAATCAATCTTAAAAATTAGCCCTCATAGTTGAGGGCTAACTTGAAAAATATTACTGCAGACGAGCCACATCACCATTTAAACTTGTCGGTAAAGCTAAAACCTGTAAACCCAGCTCTTCAAGTGCGGCAGGTTTTGCCACAACCAATGCTTTGTAACCACCATCAATGGCAATACTGTTGACGATTTGGATATCCTTATTCAATTGAGTTGCAGGGGCAGGAACATCACCTGTGCCTTGAACAAGGTGCAACCAACTTTTTGGTTTTGCCTTAAACCAAAGACGCGCAATAATTTCCTGACCAATATAGCAGCCCTTGTCATAATGTACGCCTTCACGTTGATGCAGACGTAATTCTTGCGGTTGAAACAGTTCCGCAGTGGTTGCCGAAATCCAAGCTTGACCTGCTTCAATCGCTTGCAGTTGCCAGATATTGATATCTGTTTCAGTCGGGCTAAAATCAGTGCTGTCATCATTTAAAGTGGGGAAGACTTGTGCCGCTTGTTCCAACTTCATTTTAGAAAATGCACCAAATTTTTTAATATGTTTGGCAAATTCTTCACTTTGATCTTGTGTTGTGACAATTTCAAAACTTTCAGGATTAAGCTTTGTTAACCATAAACCAAACTGAATCCGACCTTTTAAACTACAGATTGCGGTATAGCGTGTTAGGTTCTCAGCCAAAGCTGCCACGTTGAGAGTGACTTGTCCTTGCAGGAATTTTTGTGCATCCACACCGTTTAGTGTGAATGAGGAAAAAGCTAAATTGCTCATTTATCGCCCACCAATACTGAATCTAATACTAAAGAATTAGCCTGATTTTCCACTATTTTGCAGAAAAAAGCACATTTAGAGTAAATATTAAAAAATATATGTAACTAAGTATTTCAAAAACCCCTGTTTTTATATCTAACCATATGAAATATATACGATTTGGGAAATGGCTTTTTGAAAGCGTACAATGCCTACGAACCGATTGTGACTAGTCATCAAAAAAACATGCAGTAAAAAAATGAGTCAAGAGGCAAGTACGCTATGAATAACAATTATCGTAAACCACTGAGTGGAACCCAGCTCGAATATTTTGATGTACGCCAAGCCGTAGAAGATATTCAGCCAGGCGCATATGCAAAACTCCCATATACTTCAAAAGTACTTGCAGAGCAGCTCGTACGCCGTTGTGACCCTGCTATTTTAGAACAATCTTTAAAAGAACTGATTGAGCGTCGTCAAGAGCATGATTTTCCTTGGTATCCTGCACGTGTAGTGTGTCATGACATCCTTGGACAAACAGCATTGGTTGACCTTGCAGGTCTGCGTGATGCGATTGCCGACCAAGGCGGCGACCCGTCTAAAGTCAATCCTGTTGTACCGACCCAGCTCATTGTCGATCACTCATTGGCTGTAGAATTTGGCGGTTTTGACCCAGATGCTTTTGAGAAAAACCGTGCCATTGAAGACCGTCGTAATGAAGACCGTTTCCACTTCATTGAATGGACTAAAACAGCATTTGAAAATGTCGATGTGATTCCTGCGGGCAACGGCATCATGCATCAAATTAATTTAGAAAAAATGTCGCCAGTGATTCAAAACCGTGGTGGCGTGGCTTATCCTGATACGTGTGTGGGCACAGACTCGCATACGCCACATACCGATGCACTCGGTGTAATTTCAATTGGTGTGGGTGGTTTAGAAGCTGAAAATGTGATGTTGGGCCGTGCATCGTGGATGCGTCTACCCGACATTATTGGTGTGGAGTTGGTTGGTCAGCGTCAAGCAGGCATTACCGCAACCGACATCGTTTTAGCATTAACTGAATTCTTGCGCAAAGAACGTGTAGTCGGTGCGTACCTTGAGTTCTTTGGTGAAGGTGCGGACAGCATGTCGGTGGGTGACCGCGCGACCATCTCCAACATGACGCCTGAATATGGCGCGACTGCGGCAATGTTCTACATCGACCAAAACACCATTGATTATTTGACTTTAACGGGTCGTGAAGCGGATCAAATTAAACTGGTTGAAACCTATGCCAAAGAAATGGGTCTTTGGGCATCGGAAATGACACAAGCGCAATATCCGCGTGTGCTGCGTTTTGACTTGTCTACTGTGACCCGTAATATTGCAGGGCCATCGAATCCACATGCACGTGTATCAACCAGCGACTTAAAAGCCAAAGGCATTGCAGGTTTGGTTGAGCACCGTACCGATGGTTTAATGCCTGATGGTGCAGTGATTATTGCAGCTATTACTTCATGTACCAATACCTCAAACCCACGTAATACCGTTGCGGCAGGTTTACTGGCACGTAAAGCCAATGAATTGGGTTTAACGCGTAAACCTTGGGTGAAATCCTCTTTTGCACCGGGTTCTAAAGCTGCGGCTTTGTATTTGGAAGAAGCAGGGGTATTACACGATTTAGAAAAATTGGGTTTTGGTATTGTGGCCTATGCATGTACCACGTGTAACGGTATGTCAGGTGCTTTAGATCCAAAAATTCAACAAGAAATTATTGATCGTGACTTGTATGCAACTGCGGTGCTTTCGGGCAACCGTAACTTTGATGGTCGTATCCATCCTTATGCAAAACAAGCATTCTTAGCGTCTCCACCATTAGTCGTTGCTTATGCCATTGCAGGCACCATTCGTTTTGACATCGAAACTGATTCACTGGGTAATGATAAAGATGGCAATCCAATTTACCTCAAAGACATTTGGCCGTCTGATGAAGAAATTGATGCTTTGGTGAAAGTCGCTGTGAAGCCTGAACAGTTCCGTAAAATCTATATTCCGATGTTTGATTTGGGTGTCAATGAAAAAGCGGCCAGTCCACTGTATGACTGGCGTCCGCAAAGTACCTATATTCGTCGTCCACCATATTGGGAAGGGGCTTTGGCTGCACCGCGGACTTTAGCCAATATGCGTCCGCTGGCAATTTTAGGTGACAACATCACCACAGATCATTTATCACCATCGAATGCGATTGTATTGGACAGTGCTTCGGGTGAATATTTGGCAAAAATGGGTGTGCCTGAGGAAGACTTTAACTCCTATGCAACACACCGTGGTGACCACTTAACCACACAACGTGCGACGTTTGCTAATCCGAAATTGTTTAATGAAATGGTTCTTCGTTCAGATGGTACGGTGAAACAAGGTTCTAAAGCACGTGTAGAGCCTGAAGGCGAAGTCATGCGCATGTGGGAGGCGATTGAGGTTTACATGAACCGTAAGCAACCGCTAATTATTATTGCGGGTAAAGACTATGGTCAGGGTTCAAGCCGTGACTGGGCTGCTAAAGGTGTGCGTTTGGCAGGTGTGGAAGCGATTGTGGCCGAAGGTTTTGAACGTATTCACCGTACCAATTTGGTCGGTATGGGCGTATTACCGCTTGAGTTTAAAGCAGGTGTAGACCGTAAAACTTTAAAGCTAGATGGTACTGAGCTGTATAGCGTGATTGGTAACATTGCACCACGTTCTGACCTGACTTTGGTGATTGAGCGTGCCACTGAGGATGGTAAAAATGAAGTGGTTGAAGTTGCTGTGACCTGTCGTTTAGATACCGAAGAAGAAGTGCATGTGTATGAAGCAGGTGGTGTATTGCAGCGCTTTGCACAGGACTTTTTGGAAGGGAATGTGGCTTAAGACTTTAGCCAAAAGTTATTGATATTTTTGTGAAAAGACCCTACTGTGAAGTGGGGTTTTTTATATTTATAAGGGGTTGTTTATGGCTATTGTGAAAAGTTTCTCATCAGGTAATGGGGATACATTTTATATAAAACATGGTAGTGATAATTTTACTATTATTGATTGTAATCTTAATGACGATAACAAAGAGAAAATAGTTAATGAGCTAAAAAAAGAAAGTAAAAATAAAGGTATTACGAGATTTATATCTACCCACCCTGATCAAGACCATTTTGGTGGAATTGAATATCTCGATGAAAAAATGCCAATTGTTAATTTTTATGTTGTTAAAAATAAAGCAACTAAAAGTACCGAAACAGTATCATTTAAGCACTACTGTAAATTAAGAGATGGTGAAAAAGCTTTTTACATTTATAAAAATTGTAAAAGAAAATGGATGAATGAAAAAGATGATGATCGAGGGAGTGCAGGAATTTCTATTTTATGGCCTAAATTGGATAATGAAGACTATATAAATGCTTTGAAGGAATGTGAGTCTGGTGGTAGTCCTAATAATATATCTGCTGTAATTAGATATAGTATTAATGATGGTGCCAGCTTCTTATGGATTGGTGATCTAGAAAATGATTTTATGGAGAAAATTTTTGATGACATAAAATTAGAAAAAACCACGATTGTATTTGCATCACATCATGGACGTGAGTCAGGAAAAATTCCAAATTCATGGTTAAAAAAACTTGATCCACAAATTATAGTAATTGGGCAGGCACCATCTAGGCATTTACATTATTATACTGGATACTCAAAAATTACTCAGAATAGAGCAGGAGATATTACCTTTGAATGTGATGGGGATTATATTCATATTTATTCATCAAATGAAAAATATGAGCCAACATCCCCCCTGTCAGATAAAATTTTAGATTTATCAAAAAATAGCTCAGATTATTATTTTGGGAGCATTGAATTAGAAAAAGAATACACGTTGGAAAATATAGATTGAAATGCTTACAATAGATAATTTTTTTGATCAATATAGTTTAAATGCAAGGATAAAACCAGCATTGCTAATAGTTTCGCCTTTAGTAGTTACTGCTTATATATTAATTGAACCTTTAAGAACATTATTGGGTACTGTTCTTGGAATATTTGTGACTTGTGGACTAATTCATTTATTATCAATTCAAATGTCTACATTTGGTAATAGATTACAGAAAAAATTATTCTTAAAATGGGGTGGGGCACCAACTACCAAAATTTTAAGACATTCTGACACAGCATTAGATAGGTTTACTAAAGAAAGGTATCGAAAAAAATTAGTAAATTTAGTTCCAAACTTTAAAAATTTAACGCCATCAGCTGAAATTAAAGATTCAAGCAAAGCCGATGAGTACTATCAGTCAGCCACGAAATATTTACTGGAGTATACAAGAGATACAAGTAAATATCCTTTGATATTTAAAGAGAATATTGCATATGGTTTTAGTCGAAACCTACTAGCTTTTAAAAGTACGGCAATTACAATAATTTTGCTATCCTTTTTAATATCATTAACTTTTTTATTTTTAAAAATATCGGAGCTTTGGGTTGATTGGAAAAGTCTTGCAGTAATACCTGTTGAATATTATGTATTATTTTCTATACATATAATTTTTATTCTAGTTTGGATTTTTATGATTGATGAGGAGTTTGTAAGAATTAGAGGTGAAGCATACGCTAAGCGACTATTCTCAGCTTGTGAAGATATATAGTTAGTAAATTTACTTCGCCTAAATGCCACCATCACCCGTCGAAATGAACAATAGACAATCATCATAAAAAGAATATACTAGATTCACCATTTCTAAAACACATGGAGAACAAAAATGGTTACTGCTGGCGAAAAACCCGGAACAGGCTTCTATTTTTGTATTCAGTGCGGTCGTCGCACTTACTTAGAAATTGGTACAGACCGTTTACCCCCGTGTACCAAATGCCATGGCACTGAATTTAAAAAATAACAGTACCTAGCGACATTGATAAAACAGACAACCTGTTTTTAAACAAAAGCCCTATTACTCCATAGGGCTTTTTGTTATTTATAACTTAGTGAAATAGAACAATAACCACCAATCACGATCAATCAATTTGGAAATCATGGTGGAAAAATTTTAAACGTCTTTAAAATTAATGTACTTCAATACGTGTCGTGACTTTAATTTTTCGGCATTCTTTATCGCTTTCGACTAGGGATCTGATTTTAAAATCATAAAATCTTATTTCTCTGTTTTGCATGGCGAACTGCTCAGGCGTTTTAATTTCTAAGCATTGAAAAGGACGTAGGTTTTTTAAAATTTCTTTTTGTTTATCTGTCATTTTTTGTGTGGACAAATACACATAGCCTTTGGTGGTTTTTAATAAAATATCATGTGCTTGTGGTTCACTTGAACTGGTCACTTTTACAATATGTGTTTTTAATACTTTGCATGAACTCAGTGAGAGTGCCGTGAGTATAATCAAGAGCGCCATTTTTGTTTTCATGGTGATGATATTCTTTGAAATCAATGTGCCAACTTTACATGAAAACCTTTAAAATCAGCAACTTTCAATACGCTTGTTATGCAATGAGATGCTTTTAAAACTTATCCCCTCAAAATTTAAAGTACAAAACTGTATATCACACCTAAATTCAGCATAAAATAACAACAGGAAATAAAGAAAAACAGGGTGAGTATAATGAATATAGCGCAATTCACAGATGTCCTGCTTTATTGCACGTTAATTAACTATATCATTCTATTAACTTGGTTTTTTGCTTTTATTTTTGCCAAAAGTGCTATTAAAAAATTGCATACGCAATGGTTTAAATTGTCGGATCAAAACTTTGATGCGATTCATTATTCAGCGATGGCGGTCTATAAAATTGGCATCCTGTTATTGAATCTTGTGCCATTGATTGCGTTAAAATTACTTTAATGTGTTTAAATTTTACAGCGTATGGAATGGACAAGGTATTCTATTGATTTAGATTGATATGACTTTAGTGCGCCAATTTACAATGGCTTGAAATTATGATTGTTCATCAAAAAAACAGTAGTTTTGAGCAGTAAGTATCAGAATAAAAATCGCTCGGTTAGCGGTTAATCAGCAAGAACAATCACGCAGTTTTATTTAGCCATTTCATCCCAAAACAAGTTAAATTTTGGTCGGATTTTGACTGTGAAAATGTATTAAAAACAATTATTCTATAAAAAATCATGTCGGACATTCCATAGTAATGAATATACTGGAAAAAGTACTTTCAACCCATACGTTTGCCCGACGAATTGCTATTTTTTTAAGCATTATAATATTGGGTTGGATTGATCTGGCAACAGGTTTTGAATATGCATTTTCGGTATTTTACCTCGTGCCTGTATCTATTGCCGCTTGGTATGACAGCGTAAAAAGTAGCGTGGCCACGATTATCATATCTGGCCTGACATGGCTTTATGCCGACTTTAGCGCAGGACATTATTATTCAACGCCATTTGCTCCCTTTTGGAATGGATGTGTCCGATTAGGATTTTTTAGTATTGTTGCCCTGTTGTTAATTAAAGTGCGCAAAAATCTTGCAGCACTCACCATGATGGCAATGCAAGATACATTAACCTCTTTAAATAATGTACGTGCATTCAATTTTGAATATCAATTACTGCACAAAATTAGCCTCAGAAAAGGCATGCAATTTGCAGTTGGTATGATTGATTTAGATGGTTTTAAGGCAGTGAATGATCAATTAGGACATAGTGCAGGCGATGATGTACTGGTGAAATTTGCGCAAGTGCTGAAACAATCTTCACGCAGTTCAGACATTTTGGCCCGTATGGGTGGGGATGAGTTTGTGGTGATTTTACTAGATACAGACCAAGCCGGTGCAGAAGAATATTCACGTAAATTACGGGAAATGTTTTTCAATAGCGGTTTAAAACAAGAGTATGGTATTGATTTTAGTATGGGGATTCGTATTTTTAATAGCTTACCTAAAGATTGCGAAGATGCGACACATCAAGCAGATCAACTGATGTATCAAGCAAAAGCCTTAGGAAAATCTCAAACCACGATTTGTTTTGCTTAAAGTGAAGTTTTTTAGAGTGATTAAAATTCCAATAAATTGTATTTTTATGCAATAAAAAATCATTATTTTATCTAAAATGGTAATAAATACTGTTTTTAATAATTTAAGTGAAAAAAATTACTGAAAAATATAAAAATTAGTTTTTCTTAGGGAAATAATCCCGAAGTGATCTTGGTAAATTATATCTCAAGGGTGTGACGGGGATCGAAAAGAGTAGATGCTACCAGTTACTTATAAAGTCAGTGTAGTACTCGCCCAAAAGGTCTCGATTCTGCTTAGGACGCTATAGATCACAAGTTTATAGGCTAAAAGTTGTCGCTTACAAAGCTATAATTGTTGAAGTTAAACATGATGTTTTCCCCAACACCCTAAAAAATTCGCTATCAAATAAAACAGAATAACAATATAAAAATAATGATAAATCAAAATTATAGAGTAAATTTTAAATTAGAAAGTATAGATACAAATGAACAATTCATATCCATAGATCAAATCTGTTACTTTAAAGGTAATCCGCTGCATATGCAGGGAATCGTGATATAGCCTGCGTTTATATTAAAGATAAGTATATTAAAAATAAGGTCAGCAATTTTTTATGCTGCTGTATAAGCGATAACACAACCACAAAAGCTAGATAAAAATAATGGGTAAAAGGAGTTTAGTCCGATGAATCAACTCAAACCCTCACTTATTTTAGGCGGTTTAATTTGCTTAGGCATGATTATCGCGGGCTGGATTTTAGCCAATAGCGCACTGAAAATTAAACAATATGAACGGATTGTTTCAGTTAAAGGTTTATCGGAGCGTGAAGTGAAAGCCGACGTTGCAGTGTGGCCCATTCGTTTTAGTTCAGCCAACCAAGATCTGACCCAGTTATACGACACAATGGAAACCCATACTCAGCAAATTCAGGCCTTCTTAAAAAGCGAAGGTTTTACGGCAGAGGAAATTACCACGGCTGCCCCCGGAACCACCGATAAATATGCCCAACAATATGGCGGCGATGCAAATGTTGCGCTACGTTATACCGCCCATCAAACCATTACCGTATATACCCATAAAATAGATGCGGTACGTGGGGCGCAAAGTCGTTTAGTGGTATTGGGTAAAAAAGGCATTGCCTTTGGTGGCGATGACTCTGGACAAAGAACCGAATATTTATTTACCAAATTGAATGAAATTAAACCTGCCATGATTGAGCAAGCAACCCAAAATGCACGCAGTGTTGCAGAAAAATTTGCTGCCGATTCTAAAAGTGGTTTAGGCAAAATTAAATCGGCAAATCAAGGCTTGTTTAGTATTGAAGATCGGGACAGTAATACACCGTATTTAAAGAAAGTACGGGTCGTGTCAACAGTGGATTATTATCTAGCAGATTAAGTTGATACCGCCTTATACAGCGATTGACAGCTGAATTAGGCCTTGTTATTTTCGCCCTTAAATTTTTCGATTACGCTGTACACTATGCCTCCAAACCATTTTGTTTATATGCCTCCGCAACAACCGCTTTGCATAGTCTATGAAGATGATGATTTGGTGGTGATTGACAAGCCTGCGGGATTATTGTCTGTACCGGGGCGTTTGCCTGAGCATCAAGACAGTGCCTATTTACGTGTGGTTGAAAAATACCCTCATGCTAAAATCACCCATCGCCTAGATATGGCAACCTCGGGTATTTTAATGTTTGCTAAACACCGCAATGCCGAAGTTGCAGTGAGCAAGATGTTCCAAGCGAGGACAGTGAAAAAAAATTATATTGCGCTAGTACAAGGCAAACTCGAAGGTCAGGGCAGTGTGGATGCACCCCTGATGACCGACTGGGAAAATCGTCCGCGTCAGATGGTGCATTTTGAATTGGGGAAAGTGGCAAAAACCTTGTATCAAGCTGTGCAGTATTTTGAGGCAGATGATATCACTCGCGTATTACTGACGCCTGTAACTGGACGTTCGCATCAGTTACGTGTGCATATGCAATATATTGGGCATCCCATTACAGGGGATCAGTTTTATCACCCTGACTATCAACAGTCACCATTAAAGCGTATGGCATTACATGCGAGTTATTTGGCATTTAAGCAACCGTTGAGTGGGGCAGAGGTTGAAATAAGAGGAAGCCTTCCATTTTAAAGTATGGATTGTAAAACAACTATAAATTACTGCTGTGGGTGTATAGTTTTTAGAATCATAATAGGCTTCTTTGGAGGGGTATTTTTAATCAACATACGTGGTTGCTCACGCTAAAATTAAAAAGCTTAGATGGTGCTACTTTTACAGAATTAAATTTTGAATATTTTTTGCTTTATGTACGTCATCTATTGATCAGGATTTAACAGCCATATTGGATTAAATCGCTAAACTGAAACAAACTTGAGCTAATCTCAGTACAATGGTATAGCTGTACATAATGAAGATAAGGAAACTCCCCATGACACGTAATTTTGAACAATTTCCAGATGACGACAATGGCAATGTACTGTGGCAAATGGCTGAAGATGGTGATGACCTAACAGAAGCACATGAAATTGAATTTTCTATTGCATTTCAAACTGAAGAACAAGCTGAAAAATGTGCACTTTATTTACTTAAAGAAGAACAAAAAATCAGCATGTTTGAAGATGAAGATTCTGACACAGCAGAATGGGTAATTACGATTTATGTGTATATGGAGCCTGAATATTCAGACATCGTAGATTTAGAGGAATGGTTTGGCAAAATTGCAGAACAACATGGCGGTGAATACGATGGTTGGGGCTGCATGGCTTATGTCTATGATGATGAAGATGTTGAAGAAGAATCAACCTAAACGATGAGTTTATTTGGTTATTTAATCCGAAGCTTGGATAGAAGTTGACTTGAAAAAGATGGCTGGAAACCCTTAGGGAGTACTACGACCTCAGCTTCTAGCCATCATATACTTACGCCATATACGGCTTTATTTTGTGTTATTGATGATATTTTTCAGTATTTTGAAGCAATTTATTGAAAAACGCTAAAACAACAGGGTGCATGCATCAGAACCCGATTATCTCAGCTGAGTCTTTCAGGAATTATATTCATCTGTATTTGGTATCAATGCCTTCAATTCAATAACTTTAAATTTTTTTTAGCGTATGAACTCAGTATAAAAACAAACTATTCAAAAAACCTTCCTAAATTTTAAAAGACTTGCTCTTCGCAAATAATTTTTTGATGAATGTACATTAACTCACATTGCATACCTGACTTTTACCCTGATGAAGCATTAGCACAATACTCATTTATGTATGGATTCCATAACTTTTATTTGGCAGGAATTTATGCACTGTTTGTGCGCTGATGAGTGATGTCATTAAAATAAACCAACTATTCAGTGGGGCGAAGGATTCGCTTAAGCAGGACTCGGTTGATTGTAAAGTTTTGCTAAATAATCATTGATTTTAAAAAGAAAAATTAAATAAATTTATTGAAATTCCTTTTTTTGAACGCGTATTTGAAATATAATGTGAAACATGTCGCATTAATTCTAAAAAATAAGGTTTACATCGTGATATTGCAGCAATATAAAATTGTTTTCGGGGGAACAATGGGAGCAGGAAAATCTGCTGCCATAAAAGCATTATCTGATACTGGTGTTGTAAGCACAGAAGCAGTTAATACTGACACTCAAGCACATCAAAAAGCGTTAACAACTGTCGGCATTGATTATGGCGAAATTAGTTTAGATGACGGTACTAAGATAGGTTTATACGGCACACCCGGACAAGACCGCTTTGATTTTATGTGGTCAATTGTATGTAAAGGTGCAATAGGTATCGTCGTTTTAATTGATCATAGTAGTTCCCAAAGATTGAAAGACTTAGAGTTCTATTTAAAAGCATTTGAAGATTTGGGTACGAATATTGTCATTGGGGTAACACATTTAGATTTAGAACATGATCAGAAGTTAAAAATATATCGGGATTGGATGCAAATTCATCAAAAACAATTCCCCTTATTTGCAGTTGATGCACGCAAAAAAGATGATGTTTTGTTAGTGATAGAAACGCTAATCGCAAAATTAGAAATGCAACCTGCAATAAATATATAAAAGGTCAGAAAATGATTAATTCACGTGAAGTGGGACAAGAATTCAAAGTATTTTCTAGCCAAGAATTGCACGAGTTTTTAAATGAAGTGAGTGGTGTAAATTTTGTGATGTTGTGTTCATCTGATGGTTTTGAGCTGTCGCTTGCTTCAAAAAAAAATATAGAGAACACCGGAAAAATTGCTGCCGTAAGTAGCTCAATCTTAGCAATGGTCTCCGCTTTCATATCCGAAATTCAATTGTTCGGATGTCAAACAATTACTTTAGATGCGGAAAACGGCAAAGTGTTTTTAACTGCCGTAGACCATCCGCAGCATCCTATGGTGATTGTTGCTGTGACCAATAAAGACATTTTGATGGGGCAAATGTTGTATTACTTCAAAAAGTTGAGTGATAGTTTGGCAAAGCCTCAAATTAAAAAAGTTTCGGAAATATCCAATAGCTGAGATCAGAAGTTTAATTCTTTTGGATATAGCTAATATTATGATTTTAATATGGTTTTAAAATGACACAAGCTTTGAAAATAGCGATATTTGGTTTAAATACGACAGACCTAAACCTATTGAAGACTCAGATTTTGTTATGTCTGCCTTCAGATACTCATCTTAAGTGGGTCAATATTGCTGAGGAAAAAATTGATGTGTTATTCGTCAGCGATGTTTTTTTTAATTCGATTGGTATTCAAAAGGTATTAAAAGAAAGAGCGAAACGATATTTGAGATTAACCAAATCGAATAGTGATTTGGGGCGAATTATTGATGATCAATTATTCTATCCATTTTCCAATTTAAGATACTTGCATGAGTGGCTTGCACAAGAAAATTTGTCTGATATTAAGCCCATCGAATCTGAGCGAAATGATAGGCAATTTTATCTTGATACAAGAAGTAAACTCCCTGTCACATTGAAACCTAATGCGACATTAGAAGACGTATTTGCAGAGATCTTTACGCCACGCAATGGGTATATTCAATTGTTTGATGCCAGTGGCTTTATTGCACTTGTCGATACACGGACAGAGCGTGTATGGGTTGAAGAAAATATGACTGGATTGCAGTTTAACGAGTCTTTGAACCAAACCTATGCAACGAGTCAAATTGTTCAAGAGCAAATTGAAGGCAAGTTAATTTATGATTTGCGAGTTTGGTTGTGGCTAATTTTAAGTCAGTCTTCCATGCTACAGCTTCCGAAAGTAGAACTGAATCAGAATTTTAAATTAGAGATTTGGCCACAGTTTGAAAGAGATATACGTCGGCGAGATTACTTGAAAATTGCAGCCTGTTTTTCAGAAGGTGCCAATATTGAGGCCGTTAAACAACATCTGAATTTAACCGATGAAAAAATATTGAATTTTGTTGGCTGTGCGAACTTGCTTCAATTGGGGCGGTTTGTTGAATCGGATGAAGTTAAATTTTTTACAGATATAAACCAGATTGAAACTGGTCAGACAAATAAACTTCGAAGCTTTTTTGGAAAGCTTCGAAAGAAACTTGGCTTATAAATAAATTTTTCAGGGGAAACCCTATTATTGAGGTGTAAAAAATGGCACGTATTGGTTTAGATACATTAACAAATTTAGATGGTTTTGTTGCAGCTGCATTGGTGGATAGTGAGAGCGGATTAGCTTTGGCAACACAGGGGAGTGGTGTAGATTTAGAGCTGGCTGCAGCAGGTAATACGGAAGTTATTCGTTCAAAACGTAAGGTTGCTAAAACATTGCAACTAAATGATAGTATTGAAGATATTTTAATTACTTTGGGTAAGCAATATCATTTAATCCGTCCTTTAGATTCGAATGATGCATTATTTCTTTATTTGGTATTAGATCGTTCTAAATCGAACTTAGCAATGGCTCGTTATGAGTTAAAGGCATTTGAAAAAGAGTTAGATTTTTCTTAATAAAGTCCAAATTACGGATAAGAAATTGACTTGAAAAAACATGACAGGGAGCGATTAGGACGTTACCACATAGCCTAAAGCTTCCTGTACATCATGTACTTATGCCATATATGGCTCATACATTTTAATGTTATGTTGCTGATAGCTTTTTCAACAGTTTGCAACCAGTTACGGGTAAGTATTAAAACGAAATCGTAAATACTAAAAAACTTGGCAAGCTCATGCTTTTTTTTATCTATGATGGATTCAACTAAAATCATATAAAAGCCAAAACGATACAAAAGTTAAAGTTACACAGCGTAAAATGACTGCCTCATAAAACAAAAATAAGGAATGAAATCGTGAGTCATACAGTAAAACTGCATCGCGTATTCAGTGCGCCACCAGAACGGGTATTTAAAGCATTTATTGACCCTGATGCTTTGGTGAAATGGATGGCACCCTATGGGTTTACCGCCAAAGTTCATCATCTTGATGCTAAAGTGGGTGGAACGTATAAAATGTCCTTTTGTAATTTTTCTACAGGTTCGAGCCACGGTTTTAGTGGAATCTATCATGAGTTGGTTGCAAACCAGTTGTTGCGCTATACCGACCAGTTTGATGATCCGAATTTATCAGGGAAAATTGAAGTGATTATTCAGCTTAAAGCCGTTTCTGTGGGCACAGAAGTTAATATTACTCAATCGGGGATTCCTGATATCATTCCAGTTGAAGCCTGTTATTTAGGATGGCAAGAGTCATTGCAATTGTTGGCTTTATTGGTTAATCCTGAAATTCCAGATCAATAAAACCTCTTTATATATTAATGAATTTCATTAATGTATTTACTCGTATGAATATAAGCGTAAAGACAATAAAAAAAGAGAGAAGTAATAGATGAATAATACTGAACAAATTCAAAAATTAGAGCAGAAAGCTCGAGCTGCAATGTTATCTGTATATCAGAATGATACCGATGATAATGCAGTGCGTTTATATGCTGAACATCATCTAGAGGAGCTTGAGCCAGAGTATTGGCTTAAAAACTTAGGGACTGCAACACCTCAACCTTTACAGGTTTTAAATGTGCTAGAACTGAGTCCACATATTGATTGGGTGCTTGAGGAGGATGAAAATTATCGGATTGATTTCACCTTACCAGAAGAAGTAACTCAATATGTTTTATGTGTAGAGCTGGATCGGGATGAGACGGTGGTTGGAATTTCGATGGAAAGTTAATATGTTTAACGGATAGATCATCATGAATATCTATATAAAACGTATTTATACAGCCGCTTCGGACATGGATGGCAAACGAATTTTAGTCGATCGACTTTGGCCTAGAGGTATTAAAAAGGAAGATGCCAAAATTGATTTGTGGCCTAAGGAAATCACACCATCGACTGAGTTACGAAAATGGTATCATCAAGACATTGAGCATCGTTGGGACGACTTTCAACAGCGCTATAAAGCAGAACTGATGGAACAGCCAGAGATGCTTCAGCATATTCGGAAGGTCGCTCAACAAGAAAAAGTGACTTTAATTACTGCTACTAAAAATGAACATGATAATCATGTGGTTGTACTCAAACAGATGTTAGAACAAGGCTAAGTCTGTTGAAGCCTTGTTTATTCCATAAAATAAATAGGGTTTTAGCAATCGATTTGAAGATAAAATGTTATATTAGTATTTTTGAGGTTTTTTATGTCTTTGCCAAATTGCCCAAAATGTAACTCAGAATATGCTTATCAAGATGGTGATTTGCTGATTTGTCCAGAATGTTCTCATGAATGGAAAGAGAGTGAAAGCAAGGCTGAAGAAGTCACAATCATTAAAGACGCAAATGGCAATATCCTCAGTGATGGTGATACGGTGACAGTCGTTAAAGATCTGAAAATTAAAGGCTCTTCATCTGTCGTCAAAGTGGGTACAAAAGCGAAAAATATTCGCTTATTGACAGATGCGAGTGATGGTCATGATATTGATTGTAAAGTAGATGGTTTTGGCCCAATGAAACTTAAATCTGAGTTTGTAAAAAAAGCTTAACCAACAGTAATTGAAGTCAAAAAGCCCTCGCTAAAATGTGAGGGCTTTTTTTTAAGCGAGCGGAATGGATTTACTGAACCGATTGATTAAATATGAATAGATTGGTCTGCTGATTCAGCATAGAGCATGCTATAACGAAGCAATGATCTTAAAGGATTTTTGTTATGCCACATATTCATTTGGAATATTCAGCCAATATTGAAAACTTAGCACCGCAACCACTTCTGCTTGCTTTAAACCAAGCATTGCTCGATGGCGCTTATGTGCATTTGGCCAATGATGTAAAAAGTCGTGCTGTTTGTCAGCATGATTATGTCATTGGTTTAGGGGATGAATCGCAAGCTTATGTACACGCCAAAGTTTCGTTATTGACAGGGCGAACTCTGGAGTTACAACAGGAAATTTCCCAATTATTATTAAGTGTACTTGAGCAGCATTTGCCTAAGCAAAGCCAACTGAGTTTACAAATTTGTGTAGAAATTTTAGAAATGCAGAAAGCAACCTATAGCAAAAAAATTGTCTAATCTGTAGCAAGCAAATAGGGTTAATGATGGAATGCCAGCCAGTTAAGGGTTTTAGAAATAAAGTCCTTAGTTTTTAGTTGTTCACGACGGAGTCTTATATTTTTAAATCAAACACTTGGAGCTCATCTATTACTTTGGATAAGCCCAAAGTAATCAAAGGCATTTGTCATCCGCAAAACTCGTCAAATACCTTTTATTGATTAATAAATCGCAGAAACCTTACTTTTTTAAAATAGTTTTGCCTCGAACAGTTGCGGATGACGTTTTCGCGTATCGAGTAATATTATGAATTTAAAAAATAAAATGCCAGTTAATTTTTTAACTGACTGGCATTAGTTAATGAGATCTGAGATTTCATTCCCTTTTATGATTTGATGACTCAAGATAAATTATTTAATCATTTGGGTTGTTGAAGCGATATTTTAAGAAAAAATCACATTATCAATTCGTAACAAAACATACTTTTGAAAAAGCAAAAAGTCATTTATATTGAATACAAGACTGATTAATATTTAATCAACATAATGCTTTTTATAAACTTTAAAATAACAAGAGGGTGTTCACAATGTCTGGATGGTATGAGTTGAGTCAAAGCAGTGACGGACAATATCGCTTTGTTTTAAAAGCAGGAAATGGCGAAGTCATTTTGACCAGTGAATTATATAAGGCGAGAGCCTCTGCACAAAACGGGATTGAATCGGTACAAAAAAATAGTGCAGATGAAAGTCGTTTTGAACGCAAGGAAGCAAAAAACGGTAAGCCTTATTTTAATTTAAAAGCGGTTAATCATCAAATTATTGGAACCAGTCAATTTTATGCAACTGAGCAATCGCGTGAAAAGGGAATTGAGTCGGTCAAAAGTAATGGTTCAAGTACGACGATTAAAGATTTAACAGCTTAAATTAAAGCGGTATGTATATCAAAGTATGTATGAATATATACTTTTTTTGGTAGTGCTCAGATCCAACGTGTTTTATTTTAGAATACAACTGAAACCACACAAGCTGTAAATACTGACAATGATCATAGAAACTACAACCTACCTATGCACCCGCTGCCAATCAGCGAATATCTATAAGAATGGACACAATAAAAGTGGAAATGCACAGTTCAGATGTAAAGATTGTGGTCGTTCAAGTGTGCTCAAACCT
>NZ_NEGM01000010.1:0-118029 GCF_002135275.1 Acinetobacter sp. ANC 4973 | reverse complement strand
AGCACACTTGAACGACCACAATCTTTACATCTGAACTGTGCATTTCCACTTTTATTGTGTCCATTCTTATAGATATTCGCTGATTGGCAGCGGGTGCATAGGTAGGTTGTAGTTTCTATGATCATTGTCAGTATTTACAGCTTGTGTGGTTTCAGTTGTATTCTAAAATAAAACACGTTGGATCTGAGCACTACCAAATTTTTCTTAGATTATTACTTTTACCTAATTAATCTCAATATTTTAAAAATGTGAAAATTCATTATTTAAACGAATTTACTTATTATTTAAAAATCATTTTATGACAACAAAGCCTCTAAATTTAAAACAACAAAATAATTAACTATAGAATTTCTATCTTTAAAGTAAGCAACATAATCTAATAAACCTATTAACAACAATTTTTTTAGAATTCACTTCTAACTATAGTTGGTATATAGCTTTTTCTAAGCAACACCCTAAAAAAGTACTTATATTCTTTAACCAATGAACTTTGATATAAGCATTTGATATATAATGATTAATATTAATCGTTATGCTACGAACAGAATCTTTACTCATAAAAAATGCCAGTCAAATTTAATTGACTGGCATAGTTATTAAAGTATGGATTCTATACTGCACATATTTTATATACAGTATATTTTCCTAGTCAGAAAATTACTTCAATAAATCAATATTTACCAATTCCTTCAATCCAACAGTTGGATCAAATTTAAGTGAATTTGAAAGCTGTTGTTGTGAAACAAATAAATCCGACATAAATTTTCGGCTATTAGATAAACTGCCTCCAACAACCTGATAATTCAATTTAATCAAAGCTGATTCTAAGATTTTTTCTGCGATTAATTGCTCAACTAAAGTAGGATTCATTGATGGTGATTTAATATCAATGAATGATCCTTCAATATTACCACCTGTAGTAATACCATCATTAATTTTTGCA
This sequence comes from Acinetobacter sp. ANC 4973, assembly GCF_002135275.1. NCBI lineage: Bacteria > Pseudomonadati > Pseudomonadota > Gammaproteobacteria > Moraxellales > Moraxellaceae > Acinetobacter > Acinetobacter sp. ANC 4973. The sequence continues at coordinate 117,086 of NZ_NEGM01000010.1, read as the reverse complement.
GCAGTTATCTTGACGCCACCACCAAACTCAGTCGATTGTAAATAACCCAGATTAAGTGTATCAGCAGCTTGATAAGTGATTACACCTGATCCAGTTGTTGTACGTACACCATCACTTTGAGTGTTATTCGTCAACATATTGATATTTCCTCCGCTAATGACATTAATATTGCCATTTGCATGAGTTGTAATATCAGCATTTTGATTAATATCACCCTGAGCATTTAAATTAATATTTCCATTATTTGCTTGGTAAATTGGTTTTTCTATATTTAAACGACCAGCAGTTTTAATAGAAATATCACCACTTTGAGCACTTAATGAAGGTTGTCCTTGTGCAGCGACTAAGTTCAAATCAGTTGAGTTTAATTTAACTAAAGCAATTCCACCTGTTCCTGTATTGGCAGTTAAATTAGTCACATCAATTTCTAAACTATTATTCGGTTCACCTACACCTTGTGTTGCAGATGCAACAAATGATTTGCCTACTACATTCAAAAGACGAAGATTATCATCATCATTATCGGCATCTTTTATAGCACCCTGAGCTGCCGTAATTGTCACATTACCTAAACGAGTTGCTGTCGTTGTGCTTGGTAAATCAGCTGCTTGAATTAACCCTAATCCAATATCTCCTGTGCGTGTATCTAATTCAATGTTGCCATTTTTAGTCTTCGCATCAACACGGCTGAGACCATCAGCTTCATGTACAGTAATATTGCCTTGAGTTGTTGATATATTTAAACGGTCAACAGCAGTATTTAAGTTTGTTACCGCACCTTCAGCATCAATTTTAGCTTGACTTGCTTTTAGAATACCTGCTGCAGAGCCTGTCAAACCACCATTTTTAATGGTGAGTTGCACATTCGCTGGAGTAGTTAAATTCTTAAGGTTGAGATTCCCCTGCTGTGTTAAATAAATATCACCTGAAGTTGCCGCAGCAGATAATGTATTGGTTTGTATCGATAATGGTAGTGTAGATAAACCAATACCTGTTGCTGAAACCAAACTTAGATCTTGAGAAACGATGTTTTTATCTGCTTGGCTTGAAGCTAAACGTTTAATATCTGCATTTAACGAAGCTAATTTAACTTGTGCTGTTGCCGTGACTTTATCAACTGCAATTGCACCATTCGCTTTAACATTAATGCTACCATTTTGAGTTGACAATTGACTTAAAGTGATATTGTCTTTTTCATTAATGTTAATATCACCGCCATTTTTAAGGGTAATATCCGCATTATTCACTTGAGTATTTAGATCAACAAGTTGATCGGCAGAAACTTTTAACTGATTTGCCTTCACAGAACCAGCAATTTCAGTAGCAGTTATTGGAACATATGTTGTGAATTGACCAGGTGTCTTAACACTCATGTCACCATTAATACTTACATCTTTTGCAAGGATATTTTGTCCAGCATTCAAAACGAATTGACCATTCTGAGTTTGAACTTGAGATAATTCAATACCATCTTGTTCATTGATGTAAATGTCAGAAACATAACTTGGATCATTACTCGTTGTTTTGGCAAATAATCGAGTAATTTTAGTTTTTAATGGTAAAACTAAACTCGCAATATTCTTTTTAGCCGAGACAACTAAATCACCTGTAATGACATTTGTATCAGCTGGTGTATTTGCCTGAACAGAAACACGACCATTTTCTGAAATTAAGCTAACTTGATTGCTATTCGGTGTTTCAATGCGGTTAACGACAATGTCTTGCTTCGCTTTATATTGAACATTACCTTTTTGCACTACAGAAGTGAGTGTACCTGTCTCCATAGTAATGCTACCAGCATCCGCTGTATAGTCGATATTACCCCGAGCAGTTGAAGTATTCGCATTTTGTATAATGTCGCCTGTACTGCTCTTATAGCTAATATCGCCATAACCTTGGCTGACAACATTTGCATTCTGACGAATACCTGTCGCCGCAGTCAGGCTAATGTTTCCATTAATTGCATCTTGACCTTGCGCTGAAATTGGCGCATCTGCTTCTGTCGTAATGCTGCCTGTTTTCGCAGTGATCGCAACTTGACCGAGTACAGTGGTCGTTTCATTACCAATCACAACATCTCGATTTGCAGTCAATGCAATACTACCTGCATTACTTTTCACAATCTGGCTATTAATATCTGTACCAGCTGTGTATGTAACCTTACCTTGACCAGTCGTTGTGCTTTTCACTTCAGTCATAGTAATGCTACCAGCATCCGCTGTGTAGTCGATATCACCCCGAGAAGTTGAAGTATTCGCATTTTGTACGATGTCACCTGTACTGCTCTTATAGCTAATATCGCCATAACCTTGGCTAACAACATTTGCATTCTGACGAATACCTGTTGCCGCAGTGAGGCTAATGTTTCCATTAATTGCATCTTGACCTTGTGCTGAAATTGGTGCATCTGCTTCTGTCGTAATGCTGCCTGTTTCTGCTTTAACTTGAACTGAACCGAGTGAAGTTTTGAGTTGCTGACCAATATTGACATTATTCTTAACTGCAAATGCAATATTTCCTGCCAACGTAGAGACTTGATTGGTTTGCTCTAGTGAACCTTGCTCAACAGTAAGTGAAATATCCCCAGTATTTGCAACATTCAGCCCATTCAAAGTATCTAAATCTAGACCTGATTTTACATCTGCAACTTCAAGATTGCCTGTTTGATCAGTAAGATAAATTCCACCTTTTTCTGTTTCAGCTTCAACACGATCAATACGTACATTCATATTGTTGCTTGATGTACCGACACCATTTTTAGCTGTGGCAGCTAAACGGTTGGCAACAATATTTGGCTCAACAGTTGCTTGGTTTGCATCTACAGTTGCTTGGTTTGCATCTTTAGCCAAATCATTGATCACAGCACCTTCTTTAGCAAATAAAGTGACAGTGGTAGGTTGGTTAATATTGGTATTGGTAACAATTTTACCGATATTTAAATCACCAGTTAAACTTTGTACAGTGACATCACCCGTTGTTTGAATTGAACTCACTTTTAGGTTGTTCACTTCAGCAACATTTACCACGCCTTTTGCGTTTATAACAACTTCATCTACATTGGTATCAAGAGAGCGTGTTGCTGTAGATTGATTGGTATTTCCACCGATATCTGCACCTGCATCAATGGTTAATTTTTTACCTTCAATCAGGGTTGAATTATCACCATCATCACGTACATAGCTGTTATTACGTGCTTTAAGCAAAATGTTGCCGACATCTCTAGAGTCAGAAAGATCACTATCTTGAGCTTTCATTTTCTCTACAACCATATTAGAAGCCAAGATGTCAATATTTCCATTGCCAACATTGACTTCATGAATGTTAAGGTCATCTACTTCACGAATTTGAAGATGACCTTGTCCAGATGCATCTGTATGTGCGATTAAACCATCAACTTGTGTATCAAGATTAATATCATGATGTGCATCTGCGATCAGTTCGCTGCTTTGTACATTTAAGCCTGAAAGATTACTATCAACCAGTGAACCATTCACACTGGTTAGATGCGTGGTGTTTTTTGAACTTAGGTCGGTATCTTTAATAATTTCTTTAAGAACCAAATCACCATTGGTTTTCAGGGAAATATCGCCATCACCAGAAATACCAATGACTGTACCAATGCGGGTCACATTTAAAGGATCGTTCGTATGATTAATGATATTGACGCCTTTACCACCATCCACACTCAAGTTTTCAATTTGAGTATTGATTGCACGATCTACACCTACACCATCTTTCGCTTTGATGACAAAATCATCCGCAATAAATACACCATCCGTATTTACCGCTAGATTTTTAACACCACCATTGCTTTCAATTGAGATTAGACCACGATTGATATTTGCGCTGTTGCTTAGGTCGGAAATGACTTTAACAGTACCAACTTGATTGACGCTACCCGCAGCTTTAACAATCAAATCATCACCAGCTTTAAGCTGGATATTACCTAAACCAATATCACCTGTTGAATCTAAATAAAGACTTGTGTTGAGTGTGCCGCCATCATTAATATCAAGGCGATTCGCTGTAATACCTAGTGGTTTCGTTGCACTACTATCAATATCTTTATTTAAATCATAGGCAGTTAGCGCCTGACGACGAATTTGTAGGCTTGCATCACGAGCTTGAGTTGCCTTGACCAAATCTTCAGTTGTCGTTGCTAAGTTCGCTTCAGCCGATTGACGATAGATTTCTGTATATGCAAGGTCAGATTCTGCTGATTTAAGATTTGCATTATATTCAGCCAAGACAACACGTAGTTCGGTAACTTCATCTTCTTTCGGACCTAGGTAACGCTTATCGTATTCATCTGCTATAAATTCTGCGGCTGCTGTTGCAACCTCAAATCCACTTGTTGTTGCTTCAGCACCACCATCACCAGCCAAAGGCACAGCCTGTGCACCAGAGGAAACAAGCCCCGAAGCATCTGAGATAACCTTAGCTAAATTATATGTCGTCATTAAATCATCATAAAAATTTCGGTAACTATCAGCTTCTTCACTTTTCTCATCAAACTCCTGTTCAGTCATCTTTTGAAGAAAGTCTGCGAGCATTAAGTTTCTCTGCGCCAAACTCTCAGCATTGGTGGTACTTTGAACAGTTTCTTCGTTGTTCTTCTTTAACGTTGTTAATGAGCTAACCAATGCTTCTTTAGCCGATAGTTCACTAATTGCAGTTTCACGATTGATTTCAGCTGTGTTTCGATCAGGTGTTTTTGCTGAAAGTGTAACGACATTACCACGAATATTTTGTGCTGCGCCATTACCATCAATAATAATACCGTTATGCGCATTTACCGTGACATTACCCGTATTACCAGCATCTAACATCCCGATGGTAATATTACTTGCAGCTTCTACATTAATATTACCGCCATTGGTTGTTGTCAGGTTACCCGTAACGATTGCCCCACTATAACCTGTATCAGAACTAGCATAGTTTGCAACAAATGAAATGTTTCCACTACCGACTGCAAGCGTATCCTTTTGATTAAGGAAAACAATGTTACCACCTGTCGCAGTTAAATTTAGCGTACCACCATCCTGTAGCTTAATAACACGACCACCATTATCTAAAATAATGATGTCAGATGCTGAAATCGTAACTGATTTATTGTTTAGCGTTTCATAATCTAAGGCAATTGCACTGAGGTTATTGGCTTTAACCGCACTATTCCCGCCAGTAGCCGCAATATAATTTACATCTAAAGCAAGAGCACTATTCGCACCTACTCCAGCAGCCGCAGAAATATCTAAAGATTTCGCTTTAACATTTGGTGAAGTCTCTCCAGATGTACGGGCATCTTCAATTGCACCACCACTTTTTAAAGTGACTGTATTACCACGTGATACAACTACACCTAAATTTAGGTTTTTATCTGTTTCAATATTGATATTACTACCAGCACCTGAAGCAGCAGCATGGACTAAATTAAAGTCTGTACCATTACTATTTACTGCATAAATGCCGCCTGAAGTGGTATCCACAACAAGTTTAGATACTTGAAGCTCAAGTTTGTCACTATCCGTTCCCATTGATTTAGCCGCATAACGTAAACCTTCTGGGTTATTTACAACAAAGTTAGCCGTTGCTCCATTGGCATCTGTACCATCACCAGCAATGGTGATCACCATTTTCCCTTTAGAACTTAATGTACCAAAAGCAACATTACCATTACTTGCAATCGCCATATTACCTGTGGTGCTTGCATTTAGCCCTGTACCTGTAATATTTCCAACGTTACTAAAATTAATATCGCCATTGGTCGCAATCAGTTGAACATCACCACCTTGAATTTGGGTATTAAACGGATTGTTTGTAGAGCCAATTGCTGTCGCTTTTGCATCTAGGGCTGTACCTTTAATGGTGGCACTACTTGTATCTGTAAGTGTTCCATTATTGGCATGTAATGTAATTTTACCCGCACCTTGAGCATTTGCGACCAATAAATTACCAGTTTGATCAACGCTAATCTCTGCATTAGCACCTGTCGCTTTTGCATTCACTTCCAAATCTGATGAACTATTGCTCAGTTGGATATTGCCACTCGTACTGGTTAAGGTCGCCTTTTTAGTTTGGGTGCTTAACGCTTGATTTGTACCAATTCCTTTTCCAGCAGTAATCGTAATTTCTTTTGCAATGGTTGGAGTTGTACCACTTTGGTTTACAGACCCTGTTGCTGAAAGCGTTAACTTTTGCTCAGACCCAAGTGTGATGCCATCTAGTACAATATTCTGAGTCGCAGCTGTACTACTATCATTGGTGAAGTTTAAGGCTTCGCCTAAGCCTCCAACCAACTTGAGTTTACCTGTCGTTGCATCAAATGAAAGTTGACCATTATTCGCGAATTTTACAAGGGCATTTGTTCCGCGAACAGTTGCATCAATATTTTTCAACTCTGAAGCATTGCTGATATATGAGCCAACCGAAGAGCTTGTCGCTGTATTGGTGAGCTTAACTCGATCAACATTTGTTTTAATATTATTGTTTGCTGTGCCAATTGAGCTAAGTGCTGATATATCTAATTCACCTGCTTGTATATTTGTTGCAGCAGGGTTTGTTGTAGCAGCAAGAATAGCCCCTTTTTTACTAGAAACTGTTGCTTTTGTTGCGGTTGTAACAGAGTTATTGGTTTGTTGTTTTTGGGTCGTTAACGCACCTAGAACAATATCACCCGTATCAGCATTTAAACTAATGTCTTTCGTTGCTGTAATATCAGCACGTCTTAGACCATTTTGTTCACTTAAAAATACACCGCCATTTGTTGTATTTGCAGTAAGATTCTCGACATTTGTTTTTATAGCCTGAGCTGCTAAACCAATATCTCCAGTAGCAGTTGCACTGAATTTAACTGCTGTCAATGTTGGTAATATCGTTACGCCATTTGTAGGACGACCTGATGCTTGAATTGCACCACCCGCATTAAGGCTTAAATTACGAGTTGCATTGATTGAATCTGTTAAAAGTAGATTCCCAGCAGTATTAATGACAATATCTTTCGTTCCTTGAGTTCCATCAACAAGACGAATATTGCCATTACCATCATCAATAGCTGAAACTAAAATACCATTCGAAGTTTGAGCGGTTTTAATACTACCTAATATTAAAGAAAGTGGTGATGCTGATGCGTCAAAACTTGAGTTTGAGATATTAATACTGCCATCTTTAGCATAAGCAGATAAAAAACTTGTGTCAGTTGTAAGAGGTGTTGCAGTCGTACCAATATCACCATCGGCTGTAAGGTTTATAGAAAAAGCACGACGAATATCATTCGAATTACCACTTGCTCGGATTGCACCACCTACAGCATTGGCAATAATTGCAGTTTTAAAATTCGCTGTTGCAGCAGGAATATTTGCACCAGTATCAACTGTACCTAGGGTTACACCACCAGCAGTATCTTTTAAATAAATGTTACCTTTATTGGTTTTAGCATTAACAAGATCTGCATCAAAACTAACAGGTGTTGTATCTGAACCATCATTGACCCCAACCGTACCACCAATCCCAGCTTCAGCTTTAGTTGTCTCTAGATTTAAAGTTGACGCAGCCGTCTTGCTATTTGTATTGGTACTAATTGAATCCGAAGCTTTTAAGTTGATGGTTGTTGTCTTGAAATCTATCGGGCTATTATTCGTTTTGAGTAAAGCCCCATTTTGCTGAATTGTTCCCGCAGATATATCGATTAGGCTCGTGGCTTCAACAACACCTGAGTTATTAACGACACTATTTTCCAAAGCAGCAGTTTGAGCAGCAGACATATAAACATTTTCTGCTTGGATCAAACCAGTTTGACTGTTCTTTACACTATTGGTTGCAGTTGTTGCAGCCGCTTGTTGAAGGTTATTGATTTGAAAGCCAATTAAATTTGATGAATCAAATTGCACATCGAACTTATCACCAGCACCAAGAACGACTTTACCAACGCGACTTGCAATTGCTGTTCCAGTAATGGTTCCTTCATTACTAACTTCAGGAGCGATTAAATATACAGCCCCCCCAGCCTTGATGTCGCCTAAGTTTTTGACGCTACTTGTTGAGTTTGCTGAACCTGTAAAGCTAGCAGCACCATTCATGAAATCATTGTTATTGACATCAAGTGTAGTTGCAAGTAAGCCATTTACGTTGACACTTGCAGTACCGTTAAAAACAATACCCGCTGGGTTAATCAGAAATAGATTGCCATTTGCTTGCAATGCACCCGAGATTTGGGTCACTGAATTGCCATTAATTTTATTCAGTGTAACGGCATTGTTACCTGCACTTTGGATAAATTTAACAAGTTCATTTTGATTAATATCAAAGTTCGACCAGTTAATAATCGCTTTGTTCGCTGATTGAGTAATATTTAAAGTATTTGCTGTATTACGATCAAAAGTAACCGTTCCTGCCCCATTATTGACTACAAATTCACCTGTTGGTAAAGCAAGTGCTAATGAAGAATAACAAGCACTTACCAAACCGGTTAAAGCTGCTGCTTGAATTTTTTTGCTACGTGGACGTACTACTTTTTTCGAAGTGTTGCTCGATTTATTAATATTTGACATGGCTTATTTCTCAATTTTTGAAAGTATATTTGATTGCTTATCAATTAAATTAGTAGGTATAACGGGCTTGGAAATACGCATAATTTTCTTTGTCTGCCGCTTTGTCCAAAGCATGACCGTAATCTAATCTCAAGCTAATATTCTTGGTTGGATTCGCCAATAAACCGATCGACATCCCTGTTAATTCATTATTTCGATCTTGATTTAGTGAAACTTTTTTCGTAAATACCTGACCATAATCTATACGGCTAGATAACTGATATTTCTCATTTTCAGGAAATAGAACGTAACGACCTTCTAGATTGAGGTTAAAGCCACTATCGCCAGAATAAGCTGAAGGCGCTTGACCAATTACAGAGTTATAACCACCGATTGCAATCTGCTCTCCAGAAACCAGTGAGTTAAATGCATATTGAGCTGTTAAATGAGGTAACAAGCTAAAACGAGGTGTAATTCTTTGAATTCGTGTCCAGTCAAAACCTAATTTGGTAAAACTATTATCGGCACCGGCCATACTGCGGGTTGATAAATTAGAGTCTTTTGGCATTGCCCCCAAAGTGTCGCCTAAGCCTTGATGTAAGCTGACGGAATACAATGAGCGATTGTTTTCCCCTAGACGTTCAAAATTCCCAACCAATCTAATTTTTCTAATTTTATCATTCGCATAGGCTTCATCAAGCATGGTTTGCTTTAGGTCATATGACTCAAACCATGATTCTACTTGAAAGAAATGACGTGCATCTTTGACAAAGTCATGTTGTAAACCAAGGCCATAACCGCTGTTATCTCCTTGTATATTTAAAATGGTTAGCTGTTCACCAACACGTACGTTTCCTTTGTAAACATAAGCTGCTGCTTTCGTACCAAAACTATTAATAGGTGTGTTGTAAGCTAAACGTGCAAAATAACTGCCTTCACCATCAATCGAGTGCATCCCCATAAAAGAAAGGTCATCGCCACGACCCGTTAAGTTCACAATGTCAAGATATGGCAATACACGATATTCACCCGTACTTTTAGAACCATAATTATTGACTTCAACTGCTGCAATTAAACGAGGGGCTTCATTAACCTGAATACTGATATCTGTTGAACCTTGCTCTGCTCCAGGTTTAAGTACAGATGCAACTTTGACCCCAGCTTGTCGATTGATTCGCGCTAAAGTATTTTCAAGTTGACCTAATGTGAAAGCTCGTCCAGAAACGATATCTGATGCTGAAAGTGATTGAGTAATAAATTTTGTGTCGTAATACTTATTGTTCCCTGTATATTCAATTTTCCCTAATTTTCCTTCTAGCACTAAAAGCTGAACGGGCTGACCGCTCTGGAAATTTTGTTGTGGAACAACAACTTTTGTTAGAGTATAGCCCGCTTGTTGATAGATATTTTGCACTTTAAGAGCAAGTTCTTTTATTTGAGCTAAGGTCATCGCCTGACCTAGATCTTGTTCTACAAAACTCTTTAATTGCTGCTCGGTGTAAATTGTATTACCTGAAAATACAACCTCATTAACTTGAATAGATGGTTCAGTAACTTGAGTACTTGTCGTTTCTTCTAACTTTTTACTGTTCTTCGTTTCAACATTTGCAAAAGCAGAATGCATCATGGTTGCCACACATATAAAAAGTATAGATCTAGAAAAGGTCATATTTTGTCCTTTGTTAAACAGAAAACATCACGATGGCGTTATGTTTTGAATTTTTGTTTAATAACGACAATATCTAGCTAAAAAGCCCCTATATCTCTGGAAAAGAAAATCACAGATGCATGGTTGTTTTCTAAACAAATAATCCCAAATGAAACAAAAAACACGACATAACAAATAAAATTCAACTTGAAACGACTACAAATAAAATACAAAAAATATGATGTATTTCTCTTTAACTATAAAAGAGCGTGATTTGCTGTTCCATTATGTCTAAAAAATGTGTTGATTGAACATTTTAATTAACATAAATGTGCATACTGAACATTTTATTGCGTAACAAAATGTTTCACCATTACCTTTAAGCGAAGTATTTTCCTTTAACAGTCCAAAATTTAAAAAATTCAGGCAAAAAAAGACCTCTTAAAGAGGTCTGCCACGAACAATTCGCGATCTACAATTCAATATGAAATAAAGCACCACAATGTTTTTTAAATTATTTATCAATATCTTTTATTCTAAATTTATTTCTAATTGATTGTACTCGTGACGCATTTGGGTATTTGGACGATTTACAACCTTTAGAATTTCCACTTTTGGAACACTTGGATGAGAAAATGAATCGCTTAACAAAGACAAGAAGTTGATTGAAAAAGCCGCTATTTAGTGCCTTCACTAAATAGCGGCTTTATACCGTATAAGCCAACGGTTCAAGTCATTAAATCATTGGCTTAAGTAGGACTTAGGTTACTTATCTAAAGCATATGCAATCACGTAATCACCATGGTCAGGAGATTGGCGTGCACCACCAGCAGAAATAACAACATACTGTTTTCCTGTTTTAGGCGAAATATAACTCATTGGAGTACCTTGGCTACCGACAGGTAAGCGTGATTTCCAAAGTTCTTGACCATTTGATGAGTTAAATGCTCTTAAGTAGTAATCTTGCGTTGCTGCAAAAAACACTAAACCACCCTGAGTTGCCATTGGGCCGCCAATCGTTGGCATACCAATAGGCGCTTTTAAGCCCATTTTAATTCCCATCGGCCCCGTATCTTGTACTGTGCCTAAAGGAACTTGCCATGCAATTTGACGAGTCGTCATATCAATTGCCGTCATTGTTCCAAATGGCGGTTTTTGACATGGAATACCCAATACAGACATAAAGCGGTTTTTGTTTACTTTATATGGTGTACCTTTCATGGGTACAGCACCCATACCTGTATTTACTTTTTCTCCACCATTGGCCTGAATTTCAAGGTCTTCTGGAGTCTGTTTAATGAGTTGTATCCATAACCCTAAACGCATGTCATTAACAAACATATAACGGTGCGTTGGATCAAAGGCTATGCTGCCCCAGTTCATACCACCCAATGAACCTGGAAAACTCAGTGATACATCTGTGCCGGGTGCTGTAAATAAACCATCATAGCGCATTGATTTAAAGTTAATACGACACATCAGTTGATCAAATGGTGTCGCGCCCCACATATCTGATTCAGTTAATGTCTGATTACCAATTTGTGGCATTTCAACTGAACGCGGTTGTGTCGCACTGTATTGTTCATCTGGAATATCCGCAGCTTTTACAGGTTGTTCAACAACTTTGGTCAAAGGTTGTCCAGTTAAACGGTCAAGTACAAAGAACTGACCTGACTTGGTTCCAATCACAACAGCAGGTTTCGTTGTCCCATCTTTCATTGGAAAATCAACTAAACTGGGTTGCATTGGTAAGTCAAAATCCCACAGATCATTATGTACCGTTTGATAGACCCACTTTTCTTTGCCCGTAGTCGCATCAAGGGCCAATACCGAAGAATTATATTTATGATCAACGGGTTGACGATTCCCACCCCAAACATCAACAGATGAACTGCCCATTGGCAAAAATACTGTATTCATTTGTGGATCATAAGACATTGCAGCCCAAGAGTTTGCAGAACTACGCTTGTAAATTTCGCCAGCTTTAAGGACATAGTTAGGATCTGGATTACGTGGATCAAATGCCCAACGTAATTTACCTGTAATGACATCGTATGCACGAATAACACCACCTGGCATATCTGCTGCAACGTTATCTGCAATACGGCTACCAATCACGATAGTTGTACCTGCAATAGTCGGTGCTGATGTCACCTCAAAACGAGGCGCTTTGGTTCCATCCCCTAAGCCTACAAGTAAATCTACAGTTCCATCGACACCAAAGTCTTTACAGCGTTCACCTGTATCCGCATTGACTGCAATTAAGCGTCCATCTGGTGTATTGGTATAGACTCGACGTGGACATGCCGTATTTGCCGCGACTGTTGTTACAGGAGTCGCACCCGCTAAAGTTGGTTGCACCAAGGGTTGTGTGGCATCAAAATATGCAACGCCACGGCAACGCTCCCATGCATCCGCTGTTGAATTAACTTCAGCTTTCCAAATTTGCTTACCAGTATCGGCATTCAGTGCAAAAATGTTATTGTGTGGCGTACAAACAAAAACTTTATCGCCTACTTGTAAAGGTGTGGTTTGATCTTCTGCACCATTTCCCGTACCTGTCGTCAGGTCGCCTGTTTGAAAACGCCAGACTTCTTTTAAATCTTTAACATTATTACGGTTAATTTGGTCTAATGCTGCAAAACGACTACCACTAGTATCATTACCATAATGCTGCCAATTGACTTGCTGTTTATCTGCATCGACTGGAATAAGCGGTAATTCCTGACCTGAAGCAGCCACAGTCGGATGAGGTTGAAACATCTGATAAAAAGCAATCAACATACCAATAATGACAACTGTTGCACCTGTATAAGCGGGTACAACCAAGCTACTTTGTGCTTGATAGCGACGAATGGCGGGTAAAGTAAGCAATAAAGCTGCAAAGACACCCGCAGGGAACATCAGTCTGGAAAAAAGTGCCCAGAAGTCCCAACCTGCATCAAACCATGCCCAAACAAGGGTGCCTACAAATACGAGCGCAAATAACCACACACCGAATGCTTTTTTTCTAAAAACAAAAATTGCTGATGCTGTGGTCAGCAATCCCGCAATAAAGAAATACCATGAACCACCCAAACTAATGAGTTTTCCACCACCAATCAAATAAAATAAGCCCGTCAATAACAAGGCTAAGCCAAGTATAAAACACCATATTTTGAATATGGGTTGAGACTTAGAATGAGGTTCAGACATACATCTTACTCCAAGTGTTGTGAGTTTAAATGATCACTCCCTCTCCTTTGAGCATCATTTTCAATCACGGATAATGTGTTGCTTGAGCAATAGATTTGCTTGAGCAATTTAAAAAATGTTTAAATCCAAAGTGCTTTATTGTTTGTATTTTAATCACTTTGAATTTTAGGTACTGTTAAAAATTGACGCGCATACTTAATCCTGCAACCCATGCATCATCGACTTCTTTAACACCCGCAGGTTGATGGATATATTGAAGATTTGGACGTAACATGACTGCTGGAGACCATTGGTAGGTATAGTTTAATTCAACGTTTAATTCATCTCGTTGAATTGGTGTATAGTCACTGGCAAATGCGTCATAGCGGTCATAACCTCGGCTTTGATTGGTGGCAATTTGTCGGTCTTGCACACGTTCATTCACCACATAATTCGCCAAACCAAAACCGACGGAATCATTTGGACGATTCTCTAATGGCCCCTTGTACCAAAGTGCAATTTGTTGAGTACTTTGGACTGTCGTGGTGGCTTTATCATTAATCACAGCATTAAAACTGACATATAAACCGCGTTTTGGATCTGCACCCTGCTGAGTTAATTGTTGCTGAGCATTTAGCCAAAAGCTTTGTTTACCGTCATGGACTTTGCCTGTTGTTTTGACATCTTTGGCTTCAGCTGTTGAATATAATGCACCTAGTTTATATTCCCCCGGCAAACCATCAAACATGCTCAGTTTTGGTTTCCATGCCAGTTCGACTGGAATCGTGGCACCTTCAACATTATTCATATCAAGGTTAAAACCATCGCTGTCTGATTGAGTTTTTACGTTGTCTGGATTGACTTCATAAGCGCCTAATCCCAATGTCCATTCTGGTGCAAATTGATATTTAACATTTGCACCCCATAAACCGACAGGCCAGTTGTACCAAATGGAACCAATTGACTTACCTAACTGACCGCCACAAAGCAGTAAATTTTGAAATTCACACTGTGAACTATTGAAGTCATCAGACATACCCATACGTCCAATTTTGAACTGAACCGTATTGTCTGCAAATCCTGTTTTAACCCAAGCCTGTGTTAAGCGCCAAATTTTTCCACGGCCATAAATTTCTTGTGTATTGCCCAAAGCGCTGCTTCGCGGGTCTTTAATACGTTCTAGCGTAAGTGAATTACCATCTCGCTTGGTCATCATGATTGCTGCGGTCGTGTTTTCCCAACCTGCAATTTTGTTGAAGTCGAAAGTCGCACCGAGCGTTAACTGCCCTGCATTTTCCAAGGTATTGTCATCGTTATAACCACCTGCCAAATTGGTTGCAGCCTGACTCATAATGGATGTCGTAAATTTATAACCTTGATCTTCAAGTTGCTTACGCTCACCATTCCAGTCACCGAGTAACCACTGACGATCTTGTGACCAAAATTCATTTGCACTGGCAAATTGACTACCCAACAGAGCGACGGATAAAAGGCTTAATTTAAAAAAGTGTTGCATAACGAAATATCCCTTTTCTATTTGGAAAACTCACACCATGTGAGTTTTCCACGTTTTAATTGTTTTATTTAATGCGTACTGCTGGACTAAGTTCAGAAGTTGCACCTAAGTGATTGGTCAAAGTCGCGGTGATTGTTGCTAAAGCAGTAACAGGCTTCCAAGATGCCTGTGCTTTTCCTTCAGCATTGGTGGTAATTACTTGTGAGCCAAGATATTGTTCAGCTTCTTGAGCATTTGATTGACCGTTTGCAAAGAATTCTAATTGATAGCGTTGGTTCGGCTGAGCCTTGACCTCTGCAATCACGTGTCCCTTACTGAAACTTAATTTAGGTGCTTGAATCGCTTGATTTGGAACGGCATTACAGCCCTGTTCATTGGGTTGAGTACAGGTTTTTTGTAGTTTTGCCGCTTCAATGACCACACCGCCACCACGAGAACCGACAAAATCTGCATGTTCTAATGCAGGAACAGCAAAGATGACTGCGCCTAAACGTTGATTCGGTACGCAAGAACCACCTGCCTCACAACGCTTAATATCTTTGCCATTATTCCAAATTAAATTTTTGGTTAATGTGGTACGTGCATTGGCATCTTTTTCTGAACGAATAGCCACACCGACACGATTACCATGCACTTTATTGCTGTCAAAAATATTACCGTCACCAGTTAAATTAAATCCAATCGAGTTATTGGTCAGTTCGTTGTAAGCAATGTAATTACGTTTACCCCAGTTAATTTGCAAACCATCTGAATAATTTTCAAATTTATTACCCACAACAGCATTGTCATTACCCCACAAAATTTCAATGCCTTGTGATGGCTCTGGATTGGCTTTAGTTGAAGTAAAAAGATTATTTGCGACTAGGTTAAATGCTGCACCGCGTGTTAACTCTAAACCATCACCGTTATCTACAAATATGTTATTTAGCACTTTGTTGTTGTTGGTCGTGGTTGAAGTTGGATTACCTTTACCATCATCACCCGTCAGCATGACGCCTGAACCACCATAGTTATTACTAATACGGTTATGCTGAATCAGGTTGTTGCTTGAACGATTAACCAGAACACCAATACAGAAACGGTGAATATCCAAACCTTTTAAGGTCACACCATTAACGTCTTGTAGAACCAAACCCGGTAAAGTCGTAGTACGCACATTAGTTCCATACTGTTCAGGATTTGCGCCCGGACAAGCTTTAGCACCTTCACCTTTAATATAATTTGAACCATCAATGGCAATAAACTCACCTGTTTTGTCCCATTGTGTGCCAATAATTTTGACCGATGATTTAATAGGCGGTAATGGCTTGTCTGCCTTAATGATGTACGGTGCTTTACCCACAGCTTGAATTAAGATTTCATTTTCTTGAGCTGTATTTGTATTTGATTGCTCTATTGCCCAACGTAATGAACCTTTGGCGCTATCATCTTGATAACGATCGACAATATAGGTTTCTGCGGCTGCAAATCCAGAACTTACTAATCCTAAAGTTAGTGCTGTTAAACGTAGTGAAGCTAATTTCATGGCGATATCCTTGTCCAAAAATTAAGGGGTTGGCTGAACTGTTTTTAAAAATTGCTTTAATTGAGCGACATCAATTTGACCGGGTGCAGATGCTTCACCAATCATGCCAAAACTCATACTGCCGCCCATATTTGCTGTTGCAATACGAGAAATCGTGCCTAAGCGTCCCATCGACATGGTCAATAAAGGCTTTTTACTTTTCTGACTGACATTGAGCGTTGCATTCATTAAGGTAAGTACATCTTGTTTAGACTTCGGCATCACTGCAATTTTGAGGATGTCTGCACCCATTTGATCTTGTTTTAATAAGCGTTGTTCAATGTCTTGTTGAGCTGGGGTTTTATCAAAATCGTGGTTTGACATAATCACCAAGACATTTTTTTGATGCGCACGTTGGGTGAGTTTTTCTACGCGTGCTTGATCACGAAACATTTCAATATCCAGCAACTGCATAAAAGGTTGCTTTAAATATTCGCTATAAATTTTTTCATATTCAGCGTCGGAAACCTTCAGTTTTCCGCCTTCATTGGCTGTACGAATTGTGGCAATTAACGGTTTATTTTTCAGAACTTGATTGAGCTCTTTGCCAAGTGCAATTACTGCTTTAGTGTCGGATGCAAAATCCAGTAGATCAATACGAAATTCAGCCATATCTGCATTTGGATTTTCAGCAATCATTTGTGCTTGCTCTAAGGCTTGTTGCTTGGTTTTTGCAGTAATCGGTACAATCGTTTTGACGGGTAATTCACCAATATTCAAATTTTTAACGTGATAAATTGCAGGAGAAATATCTTTATTTAAAGGTTCTGCCTGTGCTGCAACAAAAGCCATTGAAATAGATGCGGCTAAACAGAGTTGTTTCGCAAATTGATTTAGATTCATCATTACTCTTCCTTGTGAGTCGGCAGCGCTAAAACCACGACTGCCGAATATCCTAAAATAGATTTTGCTCGATTAAATATCTAAGAAAACGGTTTCTTTCTCGCCTTGAATATAAATATCAAAACGATAAACCACTTCACCATCGCGCTCTTCACGTTTGGCAATTAAGGTTTGACGACGCGGTTCCCATTCAATGCTGTTAAGTACAGGGTCATTCGCATTTGCTTCGCTTTCATCTTCAAAATACACACGGGTATTTAAGCCGGTGTTAATGCCGCGAGCGAAAATAATCAAGTTAATGTGTGGTGCTTGAGTTGATGCCTTGCGACCCGGAACCGTACCCGGTTTAATGGTGTCAAAATGCCAAATTCCTGTCTTAAAGTCAGCGCCTGCACGTCCCCAACCATGGAAATTAACATCTGCGACTTTGTCTTGGAAATCCGCTTGGCTTGGATAAACGCCGTTGGCATCTGCCTGCCAAATTTCAACTAAAACATCACGTAAAGGTACGCCAATACCATCAAAAACTTGACCTTCTAAACGAATGCGCTGACCTTGTGGGTTATTTTTAACCAGATCGTTATTAAAGTTATTTTCAAAAACTTCAATACCTGCCTGTTTAGGCAATAAGCCAATATGTACATAAGGCCCACCTGTTTGTGATGGTGTCTCATGTAATTCTTCAAAATTCCAACCTTTCATTTTTGATACTCCATCCATTAATGTAGTTCGTTTTCGAAGTAAGTCGCTCGACGACCACGTAAGGTGATGTCAAAACGATAACAGCGGCTATCTGCCTCAATAAAATTGCTTTTATCTTCTAAAGCAATGAGTGCGCGACGTTGTTCTTCTGATGGAATGGTTTTCAAGATTGGACATGAATCAATCAGGGTGTCACCTTCAAAATAGAACTGTGAAATTAAGCGTTGTGCCCAACCATCAGCAATCAGTGAAAAGTGAATATGTGCAGGTCGCCATTCATTAATACGGTTACGCCAAGGGTATGGGCCTGGTTTAATGGTACGGAAAATATAAAAACCATTTTCATCGGTCATCATGCGACCACAACCGCCAAAGTTTGGATCGAGTGAGCCAATAAATTGGTCATTGGGATGACGATAACGCCCAGAAGCATTGGCTTGCCACACTTCGAGTAATGCATTCTTAACAGGGCGACCAAACTGATCACGAACATAACCATGTACGATCACACGTTCACCCACAGGCAAACCTTCTTTGGCACAGTTTAAAATTAAATCATTATCTTTCGGCCCAAATTGGTCAGCCGAAAAATGTGGTGCAGTGACTTCCGAAATGGTTTCACCAATCGCAATCAATGCATTTTTCGGTGAACGTAACACACTGGTTTTATAGCCTGGCGTATGTGCTGGCGGATGGTCGTCGGTATTACGCTGTGCGTAAGCTCCCCAAATAATTTGAGACATTTGATCTCTCCCTTAAATACCTTATTGGTCTTCCACAATTTTTTTGGGCGCTATACCCATTTCTTCAAAAATCTCTTCAGCCATATGCATGGCTGCATTTGCAGCAGGTAAACCTGCATATAAAGAAGAATGAATAAAGAGTTCTTTTAAATCGTCTTTGGTCACACCATTGTTGAAACATGCACGAATATGCATACGTAATTCATCGTTACGTCCAAGTGCGAGCAAAATAGCAATCGTCACTAAACTACGGGTATGACGTGGCATACCTGGGCGTGACCACACTTCCCCCCAAGCAAAACGACTAATAAAATTTTGAAAATCTTCATTAAAATCATTTAAATTTTCTAAAGATCGCCCGACATGCTTTTCGCCTAATACTGCAGTACGAACTTGTATGCCTTGTGTATAACGTTCTTCGTCATTCATGATAAATACCTCTTAAGTTGCATCTGTATGGGCAACAAATGATTTAATAAGAATGGCAAGTGCAGCAGCTGTCGCTGGAATCAGTAACATGCTCAGAATTGAACTGAACGACCAATTATTACCCAGTAAAACTGCGCCAATCCATGCACCAAATACAGCACCAAAACGACCAATACCAGACATCCATGCCACACCTGTTGCACGGCATTGGGTTGGATAAAAACGTGTGCTCAGTACTGGCATTGCAGATTGCGCACCATTCACTGCCATACCTGCACATAAAATAAAGATGGCAAGTAAGGTTGGGCTGGCAAGGCTTTGACTCACAATAAAAGCGAAAATACCCGCTGCAAAATAGAACCCGGCAATGATCCGGTTTGGATTAAAACGATCCATTGCCCAGCCGACAAACAATGCGCTGAGCACACCGCCGAACTGGAATAACCCACCAATAAATGCAGCACGTTCCATCGTGGCACCAGTTTCACGCATCAGCGTTGGTAACCAACTGGTGAGTAAATAAATGATGACCAGACCCATAAAATAGGTAAACCACAACAAGAAGGTTCCTTTGGCATACTGTTTTGAAAACAGGATTCCAAATACACCTTTTTTGGCCGTATTTTCGTTCTTTTCTTCTGGTACATAAAATTCTGTTGCATGTACGGCTTGCTCAGGGGCAATACGCGTCAGGATTTTTTTAACTTGGGTTGCTTTATTGCCTTTCAAAATAAGGTAACGGTACGATTCTGGTAAAAAGAAAACCACCACCAACATTAAAATAAGCGGTGACCAGCCACCGACTAAAAATAAGCTGTGCCAGCCATAGTTAGGAATCAGCCAACTACTGAAAAAACCACCCACTGCCATGCCCAAGTTATAACCACAGAACATACAGGTCACTAACAATGAACGGCTACGTGCAGGACAATATTCAGAAAACAAAGTGGTTGCATTTGGCATTGCAGCGCCTAAGCCAATACCCGTTAAAAAGCGAAAAACAACCAGACTATCGAGATCAGTTGCATAGGCACAGGCTAAGGTAAAGCCACCAAAAATCAGCATTGAAATTGCTAATACAATTTTTCGTCCAAAACGGTCAGCCATGGGGCCTGAAAATAAAGCACCAAAAATCATCCCACCCAAAGCTGCGCTCATTACTGGACCTAGCTGTGAACGATCAATGCCCCAATCTTGAGCAAGTGCAGGTGCAATAAAACCCATTGCTGCGGTATCAATACCATCAACAAAAACAATCAGAAAACAGACGGCTGCAATAAGCCATTGATATTTGCTTATTGGCGATTGATTAATTAATGCTTGCGCATCTATTCCTGATTTATGCGTATAACTATCCTGAGACGCCATTGTTGCCTCCTTAAGGCCAAATCCTTTTCATTAATTACTTTATTGATTTTTCTCGATAAATCTCTCTAGCACTTGGCTGAATTCATCGGGGCATTCAATATTCGATAAATGAGATGCGGCTAAAATTGCAATCTCACCCTTCAGTACGTGTTCTTTAATTAATTCACCATCTTCTACGGTGGTTACAGGGTCTTTCGAACCACAAATAATTAAAGTTGGAATTTTGAGTTGAGGTAATTCATGACGAACATCTGCATATGCTAAAGCTCGACAAGCATTTGCATACCCTTTCACCTTGGTGGTTGCTAAGCTTTGGATCGTTTGTTGTGCCAAAGCATTATGTTGATAATCAAATTTGTCACTAAACCAGCGGCTATGTGTTGTTTTAACTAAATCAGCCAAACCATTTTGTTCAACGGCATCCGCACGGCTAATCCATGCATCGACTTGACCAATTTTAGCTGCTGAATTGGCAACGGTAATGCTATTGAAACGATGAGCGGCATTTAAACCTAACCAAAGCGCAGTGATTCCGCCCATAGAAATGCCACAAAAATGGGCCTTTTCTATATTTAAAGCATCCATAATATCCATCACATCTTCGCCTAAATTGGCTAAGGTTGTGTTGTCAATAACATCACTTTTGCCATGACCACGCGTGTCATAACGCACAACTTTATACTTATCTTTAAAATATGCTGCTTGTGGATCCCACATGCCTTTATCTGTACCTAAAGAATTGGACAAGATAATGACAGGCAAATTTTCAGATCCATCAACTTGTATAGATAAAGTTTTTCCTTGTCGGTTGGTGATAATGTTATTCACTTTGCCTCTCCTTTTGCTTCTTTAAGCACAGCATCAATCTGATCCTGAATATTGCCTAAATAAGATTCAGGTTTAAAAATAAGTGTTAATTCATCTGCACTAAAATACTGTTTCACTTCTACAAATGAACTTACGATATCTTGTAAATGACTTTGCTCAGCAACGGCTTGTTTACAAGCTTTTTCAACCAAATGATGTGCATTTAAACGCCCCATTTTCGGTGCGAGTGCCATCATTACAGCTTCAGCCATAATCAAGCCTTGTGTCGTTTCTATATTGCGCTGCATATTTTTACTATTGACTTCTAAACCTTGCAGCACTTCAACTGTACGTTGTAACGCACCTGCACAAAGCTGAAAAATTTCAGGTAAAGCCAACCATTCTGCATGCCAAGAACCTAAGCTACGTTCATGTTCTTGAACCATACTTTGATACATACTCGACATGAGTGCAGGTACACGATTAGCTGCTGCCAATATTGAAGCTGCGGCAACGGGATTGCGCTTGTGTGGCATGGTGGATGAACCACCACGCCCTTTTGCTGTAGGTTCAAATACTTCTGCAATTTCAGTTTGCATCATCAATGACCAATCACGTGCCATTTTCCCCGTATTCCCCACCACGATGGCAAGAAAGCCTGCGATCTCAATAATACGATCTCGTTCTCCATGCCAAGTACAGGTTGGAACACTCAGATTTAGTTGTGCGGCATAAGCTTCAACAACCTTTGAACCTTGATCCAGTAGTGATGCCAATGAACCCACTGCACCACCGAGTTGAGCGGCAAGTACACGTGCTTTCATTTGTTCTAAACGGTCTAAATCACGTTTAAAACCACTTGCCCAACGTGCAGCTTTATGTCCAAAAGTAATGGGTAATGCTTGTTGCAACCAAGTGCGTCCTATCATCACTTCAGCGCGATATTTTTCTGCAAGTTCGAGTGATGCTGCATACGCATGTCGCAATTGAAATTCCACAACGTCTAAAGCATCTCGTGCTTGTAAAATACACGCCGTATCAAGAATATCTTGACTGGTTGCCCCCCAATGCACATAGCGGGAAGCATCTTCATCAACGGCTTTTACTGCTGCTGTAAACTGCTTTACAAATGGAATCGCGATATTCCCAGCGAGTCCTGTCGCTATTGCAAGGTTTTCAAAATCAATCGCTTGAATACCTTGAGTATTGGCAACATCGGCAATGATTGCAGCAGCAGATTCAGGAATCACGCCAACTTGCGCTTGTGCTTTCGCCAAAGCCACTTCAGCCTGAATCATGTACTTGAGCAAAGCATGATCACTGAAAATTTCAGTCATATCTGCTTGGTAAAATAAACTCGCATATAAGTGGCTCATAAGACGACAATCCTTTGACTTAAACCCGTTGAATAATCAGAGCGATACCTTGCCCGACGCCAATACACATTGAACACAAAGCGTATGTTCCGCCCGTGGCTTCAAGTTGGTTCAGTGCTGTGGTGACCAAACGTGCACCCGATGCACCCAGTGGATGACCCAAAGCAATTGCACCCCCATTCGGATTGACCTGTGTCGAACCATCTTTGATACCTAAATCACGTGTCACCGCCAAAGCTTGTGCGGCAAAAGCTTCATTCAGTTCAATCACATCCATTTGCTCAAGGGTTAAACCTGTTTGCGCCAAGAGTTTTTTAATCGCAGGTGCAGGCGCAAAGCCCATGATGCGCGGTTCAACACCGACAGTCGTTGCAGCAATAATTTTGGCACGTGCTTTTAAACCGTACTGTGTAATCGCATCATCCGATGCGATTAGTAGCGCGGCTGCACCATCATTAATGCCCGAAGCATTACCCGCCGTTACCGTACCGTCAGCTTTCACCACAGGTTTCAGCTTGGTTAAAACTTCAAGCGTGGTAGCACGTGGATGTTCATCCTGAGCGATCACCACAGGCTCGCCTTTACGCTGTGGAATGGATACAGGAATAATTTCTTGTTCAAAGAAACCACGCGCTTGGGCATCTGCGGTGCGTTGTTGACTGCTGAGCGCAAACTGATCTTGATCGGCACGATTAATATTGAACTGTACTGCCACATTCTCAGCGGTTTGCGGCATGGTTTCGACACCATACAGCTCTTTCAATTTCGGATTGATAAAACGCCAGCCCATGGTGGTGTCTTCGAGTTTCTGCGCACGACCAAACGCCGTTTCAGCTTTACCCATCACCAAAGGCGCACGGCTCATGCTTTCTACACCGCCAGCAATGATTAAATCTGCTTCACCGGCTTTAATGGCACGCGCGGCCATGGCAATCGCATCCAGTGATGAACCACATAAACGATTCACTGTGGTGGCCGGCACTTGATACGGCACACCTGCAAGCAGTGCAGACATACGACCGACATTACGGTTGTCTTCACCGGCTTGATTGGCACAACCATAAATAATGTCATCCACCAATTCCCAATTCACTGATGGATTACGTTGCATCAGCGCTTTAATGGGTAATGCACCTAAATCATCGGCACGGATAGCAGCGAGACCACCGGCATAGCGACCAAAGGGTGTACGAATAGCATCTACGATATAGGCGTTTTTCATTTTAATGAGCTCAAAATTTATTTAGAGAAAGCTCCTCCCTTTTTAAAGGGAGGTTTGCTTATTTATCCAATGAAGTTGCATCAATCAGTTTTGCACCCGTCATCGCCTGCAACTCTTCAAAAGACAAACCGTCCACTTTTTCAATCACTTGCATACCCTCAGCCGTGACATCAATCACACACAGGTCGGTATAAATACGATCAACACATTTTAAACCAGTGGCGGGATAAGCCAGTTCAGCGACAATCTTCGGTTCACCTTTTTTAGTGACATGATCTGTGGTGATAAAGACTTTTTTCGCACCTACTGCTAAGTCCATGGCACCACCCACCGCAGGAATGGCATCTGGTGCACCCGTATGCCAATTGGCTAAGTCACCATTTTCAGCCACTTGGAAAGCACCAAGCACAGCAATATCTAAGTGACCGCCACGCATCATCGCGAAGGAATCACCATGATGAAAGAATGAGCCGCCTTGYAGYAAGGTGACAAATTCTTTACCCGCATTGATTAGTTCAGGATCTTCTTCACCTTTGGCAGGCGGTGGGCCAAAGGCCAACAAACCATTTTCAGAATGTAAAAAGACGTCTTTGTCTGCAGGCAAATAGTTGGAAATCTTGGTTGGTAAGCCAATGCCGAGATTGACATAGGCACCATCTGGAATGTCTTGTGCAACACGTTCAGCAATTTGGTCACGGCTTAATTTGGTATAACTCATTTTTTAATCCTCACGCCTTAAGCAGATTGTTCAAGTTGTTTAGTGCCCACAGCAACCACGTGTTGAACAAAAATCCCTGGGGTGATGATATGTTCTGGATCTAAAGCACCGAGTTCAACCACTTCAGCAACTTGTGCGATGGTGACATCTGCCGCCATAGCCATGATGGGACCAAAGTTACGTGCCGATTTGTTATACACCAAGTTACCCCAACGATCGCCTTGTTGCGCTTTAATCAGGGCAAAGTCGGCTTTAATTGGATTTTCCAGCACGAAGTCTTTGCCTTCGTAATTGAGTGTTTGTTTGCCTTCAGCCAGCAAGGTGCCAAAACCAGTTGGGGTGTAAATTGGACCGAGTCCCATGCCTGCTGCTTGAATACGACACGCCAAGTTACCTTGTGGCACCAGTTCTAATTCAATTTTGCCAGCACGGTACAGCTCATCGAAAACCCAAGAGTCGGATTGGCGTGGGAAAGAACAAATGATTTTACGCACAGCACCAGTTTTTAACAGTTTGGCCAAGCCATAATCGCCATTGCCTGCGTTGTTATTGACGATGACTAAGTCTTGAGTACCCAGCTCAATTAAACCATCAATCAGTTCAGCAGGCTGACCTGCTGTACCAAAACCACCAATCATGATGGTTGAGCCATCTTTAATTTGGGATAAGGCTTCGGTTAACGAAGCAGCGCTTTTATCAATCATAATGTTTCCTAGACAAGTGTTTGCCCATTAACTTTTTGAACTTTGAGTTGAGGGCAGAGCAGTGGTATTCGGTTCGCGTTTAGTCAAAAATAAATGTGCAATAACACCGATACAAATGCCCCAAAAGACTGAACTCAGCCCTAAAAAATGCATACCCGATGCAGTAGCAAGGAATGTAATTAGGGCTGCATCACGATGAGATTCATTTTTCATCGCAACTGAAATATTGGTTGCAATTGCACCGAGCAGAGCAAGCCCTGCTAATGCTGCAACGAGTTCTTTAGGCAGTAAGCTAAACAACATGACAATGCTGCCTGCAAATAAACCGCCTAAAATATAAAAAATACCGTTGGCAATACCGGCGATATAACGCTTTTCTTTGAGTTCGTGTGCATCTTTACCCATACATAACGCAGCAGTAATGGATGCAAGAACAATGGTGATGCCGCCGACACAAGCGACGGCAAGCGATGCAATACTGGTTGCCGTGATAATCGGTTTAGCAGGGGTGTCGTAACCACTCAATTTCATGATTGCCATACCCGGTAAGAACTGTCCGGAAAGGCTGACTAAAATAAGTGGAATGGTAAGATTCAGGGTTGAATTCCAAGTCCATTCGGGTGCAATAAATTGTGGAATAGCAAGGGTGAAATTGACATCGACAGGATTCATCTTGCCTAAAAATAGACTCAATACTATTCCTGAAACAAGTACCCAAACCATGGCATAGCGCGGCACAAAGCGTTTGGCAATCAAAAATACCATTAACATGCCAAAGACAATCATTGGCATAGTATCTGTAGCCGTAAACAGCCCTAAACCAAACTGAAGAAGAATGCCTGCCATCATGCCAGCTGCGACATCTTGGGGAATCCATTTCAATAGTTTGTCAAAACAGCCAGTAATTCCGATCAGAAAAATGACCACAGCAGAAGTGATATAAGCTGCTACGGCTTCATTTAAAGAAATATGCGGAAATAGCGTGACCAGTAAAGCTGTTCCGGGAGCAGACCAAGCGGTAATCACAGGCACTTTGTATTTAATCGACAGAAAAATACCTGCCGCCGCAGCGCCTATTGAAATGCCCCAAATCCATGAAATCATCATGGCATTTGAGACTTCTGCTTTTTGGGCCGCTTGGAAAAAGATAATTAAAGGACCAGCGTAGGAAATCAGTACTGCCAAAAATCCTGCGACAGTGGCTGAAATTGACCAATCCTCTTTTAACGTTTTAAACAGGGTTGCCATTGGGCTATTGCCTCCATGCGTAGAATTCAATGCACCTGCTGATCTTTGATGAAATCAGATTTAACCCTGATCACCACCACCTACAGGAACCACTGTTCCTGTTATATATGAAGATTCATCTGAAGCAAGGAATACAATGGCATTGACCTGCTCCTGAATGCTGCCGTAACGACCCATAAAACTACGATCAATAGTCTGATCAACCACTTCTTGCATCCATTGTTGTTCATTTTTAGAAAGTGGGTTGGCATTACGCGGTACTTTGCGGGGCGGTGCTTCAGTTCCACCCGTTGCAACAGCATTGACACGAATGCCATCTTTGGCGTGTTCAAAGGCAAGGGATGCTGTTAAACCATTTACCCCACCTTTGGATGCTGAGTACGGCACACGGTTAATGCCACGAGTTGCAATTGAAGAGACATTTACAATCGTACCTTTCTGATTTTTAATCATTTCAGGTAATACTGCGCGACAACACCACATGGTTGGGAACAATGAACGATTTACTTCCTTAATAATTTCTTGTTCAGAAAACTCTTGGAAAGGTTTCATCCAGATGGCACCACCGACATTGTTGATCAGCGCATCGACACGACCATAAGTTGCAATGGCTTTTTCAACCACCGATTGTGCGCCTGCAAATGTTTCCAAATCGGCATGGATGGTGACAGCATCACCACCTGATGCTTGAATTTCAGCTAAGACTTCTTGCACATAAGGAGAAAGGTCTGCCATGACCACTTGTGCACCTTCCGATGCCACTTGCAGTGCAACACCACGACCAATCCCTTGAGCAGCACCCGTCACAATCACGACTTTGTTTGTAAATCTTTGACGATTAGACATTTGATGGATTCCCGAATTAGTTTGCAGAGAATTTTTCAAATAAGAAACTCGCTGGTTTTACACCTTCAGCATCGAGCCAGCCACGAACAGCTTCCACCATAGGCACTGGGCCACATAAATAGATATCAACATCACCGTTATTTAACCAATCATTTTCAATATGACCTGTTACATAACCTTTACGTTCATGAGCAGATTCTGGATTTGCAACCACAGTACGGTATTCAAACCAAGAGAATTGGTCTTGCAGTTGGTTTAATTTTTCAATCGCCACCAAGTCAAAGTCATTGGTAACACCAAAGACTAAACGGACTGGATGTTCTGAACCTTTTTCTTCTAAAACTTGTAGCATCGACATGAACGGTGCAATACCAGTACCACCCGCCAACATAAGTACAGGACGCGTTACTGGGCGTAAATAGAAACTGCCAAATGGACCCGCGAACGTCATTTTGTCACCCGCTTGGGCCGTGGCACTTAAAAACTCACTCATTTTTCCATTCGGTACGTTACGTACCACAAAACTGGTTAAACGATTACCCGGTTTAGAACTGAAAGAATAAGAACGCGTTTCGTTAGTATTCGGCAATCCGACATTCACATATTGACCTGCAAGGAAGTGAATGTCAGGTTGACCTTCATCGAGCTGAATATCAAAAGTGATGGTTGAATCTGATAATTTTTCAACACGCTCAAGTGTGCCTTGGAATTGGTGAATTTCTGTTTTACACAGTTCAGAAGAGGCTTGAATTTGAAATACAGCATCAGAAGTCGGACGACACTGACATGCTAGAATATAGCCTTGAGCGGCTTCTTCAGGTGTTAATGCATCTTCAATATAAGTTTCTTCAGGCATGTCAAACGAACCTGATTCACAAAAAGCACGACACGTTCCACAAGCCCCATCTCGACAGTCCAAAGGAATATTGATTTTTTGACGGTAAGCAGCATCAGATAAAGTTTCGCCTTGAACGACGCTGATAAAACGTGTAACGCCATCTTCAAATTGAAGTGCAACATTAAGGTTTGACATGGCTAGAATCCTATAAATATTTAAAACTGATGTTCTTCTTCAGCCAATCTTCCATTTGACTGAAGAATTTTTGTTTGTTCTTTACAAGTGGTAGATATCAATCACTTGATTAATATAGTCATTTTTAAGTACCACATATTTATTGACGATTTTTGGTTCTGCACCAGAAAAATCGATGACATAACGTGACATGCCGAAATAGCTGTAATTGGTTTTATAACGGAAACTTAGGGTGTTCCAGTTAAAACGTACCGTAACTAAGTCACCGTTTTGTTCCACAACTTCAATATTGCAAATGTTGTGGCTAGTGCGTGTATCCGGCATCGTTGCAGAAGAACGTTCAGTCTTAATACGGAATACGCGATCTTCCAAACCTTGACGGTCTGGGTAATAAATCAAAGAGATTTCAGACTGAGGATCTGTAGTCAGTTTGTCATCATCATCCCATGCTGGCATCCAAAATTCTGCACTAGGGGCATAACACTGTAACCAGTCGTCCCATTGCTCATCGTCAAGAAAGCGTGCTTCTTTATAGAGGAATTGAGCAATATTTTCTAAAGTCATCGCGCTCATGCGTTTTCTCCTTCAGTTGCAGCAAGTTCTTTTTCAGAGGCAATAGCTTCTTTCATTAGATGTAACCAATGTTCATGTTGAGCAAGGTATAAACCTTCATCTTCAGTTTTAATACCTGAAAGTTTTGGTTTTAAACCAATTTCATTGGCTGCATCATCTGGACCTTGAATCCAATGTTTTGCACCACGGCTCATATCGTTCCATTCAAGTGCAATACCGGCATAACCCGCTTGGCAAGCACGGAATTCTTCTAAGTCATCTGGGGTAGCCATACCGGAAGCATTGAAAAAGTCTTCATACTGGCGAATACGACGTGTACGTGCTTCTTTGTCTTCACCAATAGGTGCAATACAGTAAATGGTGACTTCAGTTTTGCTCGGAGACAGTGGACGAAGGACACGAATTTGTGAACCAAACTGATCCATGAAATATACATTCGGGTAGATACACAGGTTACGAGAACGCTCGATCATCCATTTTGACATCGCAGCGCCAAATTTCTCGGTATATTCCTCTGCTTTAGGGAAGTTTGGGCGGTCTTCTGGATTTGCCCATTGAGTCCAA
This sequence comes from Acinetobacter sp. ANC 4973, assembly GCF_002135275.1. Lineage (NCBI taxonomy): Bacteria > Pseudomonadati > Pseudomonadota > Gammaproteobacteria > Moraxellales > Moraxellaceae > Acinetobacter > Acinetobacter sp. ANC 4973. The sequence goes on along the minus strand of NZ_NEGM01000010.1, from coordinate 87,483 downwards.
AGTAGCATGTGACCATTGTCAAAACCGTATGAACCACCGCCTTGTTTACCCCAAGAACCGGCACTCATCGCACGAATATTATCGGTTGCTTGAGCTTCTTTACGGTGTTGAGTGGTGGCTGCATAGTTCCAGTGTACGGCAGAAACATGGTAACCATCGGCACCATTTTCAGCAGTTAACTTCCAGTTACCTTCATAGGTATAGGTAGACGCACCGCGTAAAACTTCAAGACCTTGATCAGACTGATCAACAATCATATCGATAATTTTGGTCGCTTCGCCAAGGTATTCTTGTAGCGGAGGAACATCAGGGTTTAAGCTGCCAAATAAAAACCCTTTATAGTTTTCAAAACGAGCAACTTTTTTCAAGTCATGTGAACCGTCTTGATTAAAGCAGTCTGAATAGCCTGCATCAGAAGGATCTTTTACTTTTAATAATTTACCTGAGTTGTTAAATGTCCAACCGTGGAATGGGCAGGTGTAGGTTGCTTTATTGCCTTTTTTATGACGACAAAGTTGCGCCCCACGGTGTGAACATGCATTGATCATTGCATTAAGTTCACCTGCACGGTTACGTGCGATGATGATCGGTTGGCGACCCATATAGGTCGTATAATAATCATTATTATTCGGAATTTGGCTTTCATGTGCCAAGTACACCCAGTTGCCTTCAAAGATGTATTTCATCTCTAAATCGAATAGGGCCTGATCTGTAAAAACTGAACGATGAAGCTTAAATTCACCTGTTTCATAGTTTTCAACGAGTAATTCATCAATGCGATCGAGATGGCTGGTGTTAATTACAGGGATACGAGGCATGTCCGTTCTCCAACTTTCCAAATTTAGGCAAGTCCCCGAAATGTCATGAAATTGACATCTCGGTTCCTTATCATCAGGTCATTAAGCGCTTGCGCGGCGACGTTCAACTTCAGTAGAAGGTGCAGTTGCAGCATCTTTTACAAGTTCAATATTGAACTGAATGTGTTTGAATGCTTTATCTAAACCGCGACGTGCAATTTCAGCTTCATCCGTTACATCTTCCGCGGTCGCAACTAAACCGTCGCGTGTAGCAAATGCAAAGTCATCCCAAAGATATTTATCGCCTTCAATATTGAATTGCGTGGTTAACTTGCGATAGCCCGGTGCAGATACAAAGTAATGCACGTGAGAAGGACGGTTACCATGACGACCAAGTTTGTCTAGAACAAATTGAGTCGTACCTTGTGGCGGGCAACCATAGCCAACTGGCATTGTGGTTTGTGCAACATATTGCCCCGCTGTATCACTTAAAACAGTACGACGTAAGTTGAAGTCAGATTGTGACTTATCAAAGAACGAATAGTTGCCTAAACTATTTGCATGCCAGATTTCAACTTTAGCTCCTTCAATAATGTTGCCTTCAGTATCCGTTACTGTACCTTCGATGAATAAAGTCGGAATTTTATCAGTTTCAGAACCATCATCCATACGGGTGAAGCCTACAGACTCTGGTGCTCCTGCAACGTATAATGGACCTTCAATGGTACGTGGTGTGCCACCTGTAATCCCTGCTTTTGCATCCGCTTCGTCTGCGCGAAGGTCAAGGTAGTGCTCAAGACCCAAGCCAGCAGCCAAAAGACCAAGCTCATTGGCTTGACCCGCATCGGTAAAGTACTCTAGACCTTTCCACAATTCTGTTTGTGAAATATCCAGATCTTCGATCGCTTGGAAAAAATCACCCAATAAACGGACAATAATTTGTTGTACACGTGCATCGACAGGACCTGTCGCTGTATCGACGTTCATTTCTTTCACAAGCGCATCAATTTGTTGACGGTTCATACTAATTCTCCTTAAGTATGTAATCTATTTGAGGTGGCTAGCTTTCTCATCCTTTGGACTGCGAGAAAACATTAGCTGCCACATCCTTGTTGAGTTACCGATTGGTATTGCTTTTATTTAAAAGTGACTCTGTTTGATACAGCACACTTTCATTGTAAAAAATCAGGTGTCATCTTCACGGATTGAAGAAGGGTGGCGGTTCAATGCCATGACTTCAATTTCCATGTACGGATACAATGGAAGTCCCTGTAAAATGCTATGCAGTTCTTCATTGCTTTCAACATCAAAAATACTGGTGTTTGAATATTGACCTGTAATACGCCAGATATGACGCCATTTACCTTGGCGTTGCAAATCCTGTGAATAGGCTTTTTCAATCGCCTTGATTTCATTGGCTTGATCGCTTGGCATATCCAGTGGAATGTTTACATTCATACGTACTTGGAAAAGCATGTTGATTTCCTTCAATTACTGACGACGTAAATTGTCAATTTTGTTTAAATCAAGTTCGATACCCAAACCAGATACCGTTGGCAGTACCAACTCATAGTTTTGATATTGAAGTGGTGTTTTTAAAATTTCTTCAGTCAGTAGTAATGGACCAAATAATTCTGTGCCATAAGCTAAGTGATCAAAGGTTGAAAAAACATGCGCTGAAGCAATGGTTCCTACAGGACCTTCAAGCATGGTGCCGCCATATAGATCAATGCCTGCAAGCTTGGCAATTTTTCCAACTTCGCAGCCTTCAATCAGACCACCAGATTGAGCGACCTTAACAGCAAATACAGATGCACCATTATTTCGTGCGATTTGGTAAGCACTGTGTGGGCCATTTAATGATTCATCTGCCATAATGGCGATATCAAAACGGCGCGTTAAACGTTGCATTGCATCTAGGTTTTCAATTGCGCAGGGTTGTTCAATCAGATCAACTCCACCGTCTTGTAATGCTTGAATACCTTTAACTGCTTCAAGTTCTGACCATGCACGATTGACATCGACACGAATAGAAATATCTGCACCCAGTGCTTGTTTGATGGCTAAAACATGAGCGACATCTTCTTCAACTGGGCGTGATCCAATTTTAAGTTTGAATACGTTATGACGTTTCAACTCAATCATTTTCTTTGCTTCAGCAATGTCTTTTTCAGTATTACCTGAAGCGAGTACCCATAAAACAGGAACACTGTCACGCAAACGCCCACCCAAAATTTCACTTAAAGGCAGATTTAAACGCTGTGCTTGAATATCAAGTAGGGCCGTTTGAATCGCACATTTAGCAAAGCGATTGCCATTAATGTTACGTTTAATGGTTTGAATGGTCTGAGCGAAATTTAAGCCTGAAAGTGATTTCAATAAAGGCGCAAAATATGTCTCAATATTCGTTTTTACACTTTCTGGGCTTTCATCACCGTATCCCAATCCACCAATCGTGGTCGCTTCGCCCCAACCTGTAAAACCATCTGATGTCGTTATTTTTACCAGTACTAATGTTTGGGTTTGCATGGTCGCAACCGCCATTTTATGCGGGCGGATGGTTGGAATTTCGACAAGCAATGTTTCTATAGATTTATACATCTTTAGCCTTCTCAATCTTGCTTTGTGTATCTCTTGTGGTATACCTTAAAAGAATAAACATTTACTGTCGAAGATCAAATTTGCATTTTATTATGCTTATAAGGTATGGAATATTATGGAACTGAGACATTTACGTTATTTTGTAGCGGTTGTAGAAGAGCAGAGTTTCACTAAAGCAGCCGAAAAACTATTTATTGCTCAACCTCCTTTAAGCCGCCAGATACAAAACCTTGAAGCAGAGCTGGGAATACAGCTTTTTGAACGTGGAAGTCGTCCATTATTAACGACGGAAGCAGGTCAATTTTTTTATCAGCACGCTGTTAAACTTTTGTCTAATGCAGAAGAAATTAAGGCGATGACTAAGCGTGTAGGCATGGTCGAAAAAACCGTGACGATGGGTTTTGTTGGTTCTTTGCTTTATGGACTATTGCCCAAAATCGTCTATTTATTTCGTCAACAGCAGCAACATTTAAAAATTGAGCTGATTGAAATGAGCACTAAAGAACAAATACAATCGCTTAAAGAAGGTCGTATAGATGTTGGTTTTGGTCGATTGCGAATTTCGGATCCCGCCATCAGACGTATACTTTTGCGAGAAGAGCCTTTAATGGTGGCGGTACATGCGAGTCATCCACTGGCTTTGCAAAAGGCAGGGGTATATCTGACAGATATCGTTGATGAAAAATTATTTTTATACCCAAGCCACCCAAAACCTAATTTTTCTACGCAAGTCAGATCACTTTTTTCTGAATATAGTTTAGATCCCAAAAATTTAAAAGAAGTCCGTGAAATCCAGCTCGCACTCGGTTTGGTTGCCGCTGGTGAGGGGATTTGTATTGTTCCTGAAAGTGCTAAAACCATTCAGCTATCACATTTGCACTATATTCCCTTACTTGATGATGCTGCTGTCAGTCCAATATTTTTGGCAATACGCAGTATGGATGAAAGTGAAGATATTCGTTCATTATTTGACTGCATCTATCAGGTTTATGATCTAGAAGCGATTAAATATGATCGTGCTGTTATTTAAAAACAGAAGGAAATGCTCCCCCCAGTTTTAGTCCAGTACTTAGCAAATTAAAACCATCATTTTTAAAAAGACCTGCTCATCAAGTCACATGATTTGATAAGCAGGTCTTTTTTTAGAGTAAATAAAGCGCGTTTTTATTTTTTTGATATTTTTAAAGTATTGTTTTTCTAATGAGAAAATTAAACACGAACTTTTAAGGTATGAATATATATGTAATCGGTTTTGGACAAAAAAAATGCTTTGCCCCATTCTTTGCTCAATCTAAAGATTCATATGCAGGAGCGCAAAGTGAATACAAATAAACTGAACATCAATACTTTAGTGGATGAAGCCAAATTTACCCCTTTTCATTGGGGGGTACTTATCTGGTGTTTAATGATTATTATTTTCGACGGTTATGATTTAGTCATTTATGGCGTGGTTTTACCGATTCTCATGCAAGAGTGGGCGTTAACGACAGTACAAGCTGGATTGCTTGCCAGTACCGCGTTATTTGGAATGATGTTTGGTGCCATGAGTTTTGGTACGCTTTCAGACAAACTGGGTCGTAAAAAGACCATCATGATTTGTATTACCATTTTCAGTGGTTTTACTTTCCTAGGTGCATTTGCAACCACACCAACGGAATTTGGAACTTTAAGATTTCTAGCGGGTTTAGGAATAGGTGGGGTCATGCCAAATGTTGTGGCGCTCATGACTGAATATGCACCTAAGCGTATTCGCAGTACTTTGGTTGCCATTATGTTTAGTGGCTATGCCATTGGGGGCATGGCTTCAGCATTATTGGGTGCTTGGTTAGTACCCACTTATGGCTGGAAAATCATGTTTTACCTTGCCAGCATTCCTTTGTTTACTTTACCGTTGATTTGGAAATTTTTACCAGAATCATTGATGTTCTTAACCAAAAAGGGTGAAACAGAACAGACGCGTGCGATTGTGCAAAAAATTGCACCAGAACAAGAGATGACTGCGGAAACAACTTTTGTTTTAAACGAAGCAACTGTGGGTGATGATGCACCGTTACGTGCTTTGTTTCAGCAAGGTCGTATGTTTAGTACCTTAATGTTTTGGGCTGCATTCTTTATGTGCTTGCTTATGGTATATGCATTGGGAAGCTGGTTACCAAAACTGATGATTCAAGCCGGATATTCGTTAGGTGCAAGCTTAATGTTCCTATTCGCACTGAATATTGGCGGTATGATTGGCGCGATTGGTGGCGGAGTTCTAGCAGATAAATTCCATTTAAAACCAGTGCTCACGACTATGTTTACTGTCGGTGCGATTGCGCTTATTTTACTGGGTTTTAATAGTCCACAAGCTGTGCTTTATACCCTTATTGCCGTTGCTGGTGCCGCAACAATTGGCTCGCAAATCTTACTTTATACTTTTGTTGCACAGTTTTACCCAACAGCTGTTCGCTCTACAGGTATGGGTTGGGCTTCAGGTATTGGTCGTATCGGCGCAATTGTTGGACCCGTTCTGACAGGTGCATTATTAACCTTTGAACTTCCGCATCAAATGAACTTTTTGGTCATCGCCATTCCCGGTGTATTGGCAGCAATCGCTATATTCCTTGTGAATTTAAAAGCTTCTGTAGATGGTCAAACCCACGTGCAGCACAGCATTCAAACGCCATCACTAGAACGTAAAGTGACGCAGTAATTTTCAATATAGACAATAGTCTAGGTGATATAGATCGCCATCGTAGCACTGGTGATCTATTGCTAGACTCTTGTTGAACAATCATAAGTATTGTCGAATAATCATAAGTGAGTTTAGGATGAACACCACGCAATTAACCCAACCAACAGTAAAACGTAACCTTATGATGAGCATGATTGCTTTAAGTATGGGCGGTATGAGTTTATCAACTCAAGCGCAAACCCAACTACCAAGCAAGCAGAGTCAAGAAGTTGAACAGCTAAGACAAGAAGTCCAAGCTTTACGTGAGCTTATTGAACAACAGAAAGTACAGACAGCGCAGACTGCAACTGCTATTGCAGCGGTTCAACGCCCAGCGCCTGTGGCTATAGCAGCACCTGTAGCAAAAACTGCCAAAGGTGCCGAGCTTAATTTTTACGGAAATGTTCGTTTAGATGCATCTTATCAATCTGAAGGTGGCGGTAATGTCAATATGCCGTACAATCAAATTAATTCGGTGCCACTGAAAGGAAATGCTGAAAACAGTGATCGCTTAAAATCGACATTGGCTGCTACCCGTTTAGGTGTTGATTTTAAAAGCCAAGTGGCTGATCAAGAGGTAAAGGGTAAAATTGAGGTGGATTTTCTGGGAGGAGCCAGCCTTGATAATTTACGTATCCGTCATGCTTACTTAACGTATGCCGATTGGCTGATTGGTCAAACTTGGTCAAATTTTGCAGTGCCTGATTATATGCCTGAAACCATAGATGCATTAGCCTATGTCGGTGGGGCTGTGAAACGTACTGCACAGGTACGTCATACCACTAAATTTACCCCACAAACCAATCTGGTTATGGCGCTTGAAGACCCGAAAGATGCTTCAATTACGCAACGTCTACCTGCTTTAACTGCACGTTTAAATCATCAGTTTGCCAACAACTTTAATGTCAGTGCACGTGCCATGGGGCATGAAAAAAGAACCAATACAGATGAAGAAATGGCATGGGGTGTGGGTTTAGGGGCTAAGTACGAAGTGGTTCCAAGAACAACGTTAAAAGCAGACTACTACCATGTCAAAGGCGATAGCAGTTTTGTTTCCTTTGCCAACAGTGGCGTAGTGACACAGGTGGATGGTAGCCTTGTACAAAGTGAATTTGATTCGATTACTGTCGGTCTTACTCAGCAGTTTAATGAGAAACTACGTGGTACTGTCGGTTATGGTTATATGACTTTTGATGAAGACCCAAACTATATCAATGCATTAGCGGATAAAACGAAAGCCAATAAAGACTTATGGCAAGCTTGGGCAAATGTTTTTTATAGTCCAACCAAACCTTTAAGTTTTGGTCTTGAATATGTCTATGGTGAACGTGAAGCTTTTGCTGCTGCGCCAAATGGTAGCAAGACGGGTGAAGATAATCGTGTAAATGCAGTTGCCATCTATAACTTTTAATCTTTTATAACTGATAAAAAGCCTCTATTTGAAAATAGAGGCTTTTTTATATGAATCATTTTTTAGATTTTATCTATGCATGAAAATTAGACAACTTGCATAAATCAAAAAATTTTCAACATTCTATTTTTTTTTAAATCAGCACTGCCTCATTTGAGTGTTTCAATTTTTATGCCTTTGCGTAGGCAGTATTTCTACTTTTGAAAGGTCAAAATGAGGAGCACTGCTACGCAAGAAAAACCTTTTGTTTCCCATACACGACATCCTGAGCCAGTTTTAAGCACTGCTTTAAAATGCAGCGCAAGGATGGGAAACGTGTGGCATCCATGCCACACTCATCAATCTAACACCTGCCAAAATTTATTTTTAATTTTGGCTTTACGAACTACTTGTATTGATTAAAAAATAACTTATGAAAGAAGCTTATTATTCTGTAACTTCTACAGTTAAACCATAAGTAAAGTTTTCAGTGGCAGGTTTTTTTGTCGCATCAGGATTTGCTTCTGGGTAAGCCGTGGTAATTAAATAAATACCTGATTGCTCAAATTTAATTTCAACTTCGCCTTTAGCATTGGTTTTTACATGTGGCTGTTCGCGTTTTGCATTTGGCTCATAACTGCCTGCGCCTTTAAATACATCTACTTCAAGGTTTGGAACAGCTTTTCCATTCATTAATACTTGAGCTTTGAGTGACTCACCTGCATATAATTCATTTGGATGAGTTAATAATTTGAATTCAAAGCCTTTTTTACTTGGTACTGGAATAGCAGTAGGTTTGCCCTTAGTGACATAACTTTCAGCAATAAAATGATTGGTCACTTCAAGCGTTTGTGCATTTGCAGGAACTTGATCGGCTGCAATGACGCGTGGTGGTTGAGTATTAACAGGTGCTTTTGGTATTGCGGCTGTTTCAGCAGGTTTATCCGCAGATGCTTGCATTGGAGCGCGAGCTGGGCGGACACGTAACCAACGACCATCAACCAATGCATATTTGCCATTATTACCCACTGCATCTTGTGTGCGGATACGGTAAGTACCTTCTTTCGGTAAATCAAATTCTGCAATATTAAAGCGTTTTAACGCAGCAGCAGCATTGATCGGTTTTTGTTGACCATCAGGTTCAGTAATGACATAAGTGGTTTTAAAATTATTTCCTGCAACAAAGAATTTTTCTATCGTGATGCCACTTTGGAAAGTTATGCTTTGCGCTGCTTTGGTGTCAAACACTTCAGGAAGTAGAAATGGACTCATGGTATGTGCATGACTAAGTACAGGTAATGACGTAAGTAAAGCAATTTTGAACCAATGTTTCATTGTTTGAGACTCCAGATCAACTTTATTTAATAGAATGCACGTAATCTACTTGATAACTACTATCATTATCAATAAAATTCATTAAAAATATTCCGGAGAATCAGCATGTCATCTGCTGTTAGAAATTTTTATCCTATTCGTAAGGTATTTCGTCTTTCGCCATTGGTCATGGCGTTGGCACTGATTTCTCCTTTTCACACAAATGCTGCTGAGCAAAGTGAAAAAATAGAACAATCAGAACAGATTGCAACACAAACGCATCGTTTCCATCGTGACCATATATTGGGTACGTCTTTAGATGTAGTAGTTCAAGGTGCTTCTAAGCAAGATGCCAAACGTGCTTTAGATGCTATTCAAAAAGAAATTAGCCAATTAGATCAGGTGTTGTCGACATGGCGTGATGACAGTGAAATTACAGCTTTAAATAATAATAAACAGGCGAATGTTTCAGCAGAACTTTTTGAGGTGATTGCAGCTTGTGAAACTTGGCGTGATAAAACTTGTGGTGCTTTTGATGCACGATTGGGGCAACTCATTACCTTGTGGGAACAATCACAAGGTGTGGTTAAACTGGATGAAGCAACTCGTACACAAGTGTTAAATCAGTTACAATCTGACAGTGTCAACTTAGACGCAGAACAGCGTAGCATCGCAATTGATTCAGCTGTGAAATTTGCACCTGATGCTTATGCGAAAGGTTACATTATTGACCGTGCATTGGTTGCAGCACGTCAAGCCGTACCAAGCATTGAAGGTTTGTTGGTTGATATTGGGGGTGATATCCGTGTCTGGGGTAATGCACCGCAAAAAGAGGGCTGGAAAATTGGGGTGCAAGATGCCTTTGTACATAATGACAATAGCGCGCCACAACAAGTCTTGAACTTAAATGATCAAGCGATTGCATTTAGTGGACAGGGCTACCGTACATTGGCAGGACAAAGTCATTTACTTGACGCAAAAACTGGTATGCCTTTACAACACGTTGAACAATGTGTCGTGGTCGGAACGTGTGCCGCAGATGCCGATGCTTTAGCCACAGCATTAGCTGCAATGAGCCCAGCAGAAGGCTTAGCGTTGATTGAGGCACTTATTGGTTATGAAGCTAAACTAACTTTAATCGATGGGCAAGTTCATCAAAGTTCGGGCTGGAACAGCTTGGTTCAAATGCCACAAAATGCAGAAATGCATACTGTCGCAGCGAGTCAATCCGCAGCTAAATGGCCAGCAGGCTATCAAGCCGTGATTGACTTGACGATTCCTAAAATGGATGTGGAAAAATACCGTGCGCCTTATGTTTCGGTCTGGGTCACGGATGCCGATAAGCAAATTGTCCGTACATTGGCAGTTTGGGGTAAAGATGAAAAATGGATTAACTCCAACTATGTTTGGTGGCGCCGTTATGGTCGTCAAATGCCAAACTTAGATGCAACGGCTAAACCATCACGTCAGCCTGGTCAGTACAAGTTAGCTTGGGATGGTAAAGATGAAACTGGTAAAGCAGTAGCGGCAGGAAAGTACCTGATTCATATTGAAACATCACGTGAGCATGGCGAGCATTCTTATCAAACTTTTGCTTTGGATGTTAAAGCCAAAGGCTCAAACCAAACCTTACCTGCGCAAAAAGAAATTGGTGCAGTCAAACTTAATTTTCAGAAAGTGAACTAAGGCTTAATTCGTGTATCAACGTCGTGATTTTTACCGCCATTCACGCTATGTGCATGGCTGGCTTTCTGCTTTCGCATTTTTGACTTTACTGTTTTTTTCTGTGACAGGATTATTGTTAAATCATCCTGAGTGGTTTGAACCCGCAAAAACAGAAGAAACAACGAAATTAATTTTGCCTGAGTCCGTTTTAAAGTCGATCAAGCAGCAAGAAAACCCAAGCGATGCTATTTTAAATTACGTGCGCCAACAGCAAAATGTGGTGGGACGTTATCAAAGTAGTGAAGTGATGGACAATGAAGTGATGATTCGCTTAGAAAGTCCTGCTGGCGCGACAGATATTTGGGTTATGGCAGATACTGGTGAAACGGAAATTACTCAAAAACCAGCTTCAACAGTCTCTATGCTGAATGATTTACACCGTGGTAAAAATTCAGGTTCGGCTTGGAGTTGGCTCATTGATATCAGTGCTATTGTTGTGATCGCATTGTCCTTAGTCGGCTATATTCTATTTTTAAGCATTAAAACCCGCTTGGTTACTCATCTTGTACTTACTGCTGCAAGTTTAGCGTTGATTATTTTGCTGATTTGGTCTGCGGTATAGGTAATATCATTTAATGACATATTCTGTGGCTGTTGTTTTAATTGCATTAGTGAGCTTACTGGTGCTTTATGTCGTGATCATTGCTTACTTGATTTTAAAAAATCGTAAGCAAAAACGACTAGCGACTTTCAATCAAAATGATTATTTGATAGTTTTCGCCAGTCAGTCTGGTCAGGCAGAGAATATCGCTCAGCAGACTGCACAACAGTTACACGCTGTGGGGCAAAAAGTCAGCCTTGTCGATATGCAATATTTGACAGTAGAACAATTGTGCCAAGCTCAGAAAGTGCTCTGGTGTGTCAGTACTTATGGTGAAGGAGATGCGCCTGATACTGCACAGTTCGCAATCAAGCACATCTTTAACCATGAAAATTTAGATTTGTCACATCAGTCTTATGCAATTTTAGCTTTAGGGGATAAACGCTATAGCCATTTTTGTCGTTTTGGACAAGTTTTAGATCAACATTTACAGCAGTCCAATGCTCAAGCTTTATTTGAAATGGTGTGTGTCGATCATTTAAAACAGGCCGATTTAGATTACTGGCTCAAACAATTAGAACAGTTAAGCGCGCAAACATTATCTCGAATAGCACAACAGAATGATTGGACTTCATTGATTTTAAAAAATCGAACTTGTCTCAATAGCGGCAGTCAAGGCAATCCAATTTACCAAATTCAGCTCTCCTATGATGATGCTCTAAGCTGGTCATCTGGAGATATTCTTGAAATTCAGTGTGGGAACTCGCTTAAAGATATACAGTATTTTTTAGCCGCACAGCAACAAACAGTCAGCGAAAATTCAGTTGCGATATTGCAGTTTAAAGATTTAAGACAATTACCAGAGCAACGCCCTAATGAATCCTTTCAAGATTGGATTTTAGCTTTTGATGATTTAGCAATACGTGAATATTCGATTGCAAGTATTCCTGAACAAAAAATATTAGAATTGGTGGTACGACAGGAAAAAACAGTAACTGGTCTTGGTTTAGGTTCAGGCTGGTTAACCGAGCATGCTGTACTTGGGCAAATGATTACTGCAAAAATTCGTTCTAATCCATCATTTCATTTAAAAGCATCGAAACAACCGCTTATTTTGGTTGGTAATGGCACTGGTATTGCTGGCTTAGTGGCTCATTTGGCGCAACAACAACAATACGGCAATCGGCAGAACTGGCTTATTTTTGGTGAGCGCCAACAGCAATTTGATCATCTTTATAAACAGCAGATTGGGCTGTGGCAAGAACAAGGTTTCTTACCCGATGTGGACTATGCTTTTTCCCGTGATCAAACTGAAAAAGTGTATGTACAGCATATTTTACAACAGAAATCGGAACAGCTTGTAAATTGGATAGAAGCGGGTGCTGCAATTTATGTCTGTGGTAGCTTAAAAGGAATGGCACAAGAGGTGGAGAAAACTTTGATCAATATTTTAGGTGCAGAACAACTAAAACAGTTAAAGAAAAATAAGCGTTATCAACGTGATATTTATTAACAAACTTAAATTAAGTAGCATTCAGCACAGTGAAAATTAAGATACTTGATTTGTTAAATATCAATTAAGCACTTTGCGTATTCATTTATCTATGCTAATTAAGCAATATTAATTTAAATAATGACGATAGGTTTTAAGAAATGAGTCAAGTAGACCAAAATGTCTATCAGAATTCAGTAGCTCCAATTCATAATCGACTTTTTTTTCGTTTATTTCAGGCCAGCAATACCTTAGATCGCCAATGTCAGAAAGAATTAGGTATTTCATCTATACATTGGGCTGTTTTGGGGGCTTTATCGCGGCCATCAGTTAAGACGGGCATGTCTTTTTCTGACTTAACCAATTATTTAGGGGTTAGCCGACAAAGTTTGGATGGCGTATTAAAGCGTCTTGAACGCGATGGGGAAGTTCAACGTGTTAGCGATACACAGGATCGTCGGGTTAAAAATGTAGCCCTCACTGAAAATGGTCAACATGCATGGGTACAATTACAACTTAAAGTTGCTGATTTTTATCAACAAACTTTCGAAGGTTTTTTATTTGATGACATGGTGACGCTTGCGCATTTAATGAATAAATTAAATGCCAGTATTGCGAAAGTGAATCTGACGGATTCAGAGCTAAAATAAAATCTGATCGATTACAGTTCCTAAATGTATTGATTCTTTTTTCATACCAGCTAAATCTTTTAGATTTAGCTTTTTATTTGGCAAATTTATCACAATTCACAGAGAAAACTGCTCATCGGGCAAATTATTATTCTATTGAACGATGATAACGACGTATTCAATTTATTAAAATATCATCATGTGAAATTTCATTTATTATTCCAATATTACTTTTATGTTTTTAATTTAGCGCAACAAATTTATTAAAAAATGCCTTAAATCCGATCTGTTTAAATCATCATTATTTATCAATTAAAATTCACGAATAGGTCAGTTAGATGATATTTAAACTTTAAATCACAATTATATCTTATTGAATTATATAAAATAAAAAATAAATTAAAAAAATATATGTAATGCTGTTGACATATATTGGCTTTATAATTAGTTTGTTTACTTATTCGATGTTTTAGATGGGGTATAGACCAGATCAAAAAATTAAATGGAAATGGATTCCCTGATTAAAATGGCTTGAAAAATTTTAAATCGAAAAAATCTCTGATGAGAATAAGTACAGTTTTTAAAAAAATGGATAAAAATTAGGAAAACTCAAAAAAATGATTTTTTCTAAAAATATTTAGAACAATTAATGTAATGATCATAAATATCAAGGAGATGATTATGCAGTACATAGATGTACATAAAGTTGCAGATGAAGCGAAATTTAATAAGTTTCATGCAAAAGTGCTAGCTTGGTGTTTTATCATTATTATTATCGACGGATATGATATTGCAGTTGCTGGAGCTGCCTTGCCTTCTATTATGACCGAAATGGGCGTGACTGCCTCGACGGCTGGTTTTATGGCCAGTTCTGCACTTTTCGGCATGATGTTTGGCGCCATATTTCTAGGTGCATTGTCGGATAAAATTGGTCGCCGATTGACCATCGCAATTTGTGTATTTTTATTCAGTGTTTTTACCGCAGCTGCTGGTTTAGCCAATGACCCAGTGACCTTTAGTATTTTGCGTTTTATCGCTGGATTAGGCATTGGAGGGGTGATGCCGAATATTGTTGCCCAAATGACAGAGTATTCTCCTAAAAAAATCCGCAGTTTAATGACCACATTTATGTTCTCAGGTTATGCCATTGGCGGTATTTTAGCAGCGGTTATTGGTAAACAATTCATTGTTGAGTTTGGCTGGCAAGTGGTGTTTTTTGCTGCGGGTGTTCCTGTTTTACTACTGCCATTTATTATGAAATCAATGCCTGAATCTTTGGCTTATTTATTAAAACGTCAAAATCAGCAAGATTTACAAAAAGTAGTTAAGGACATCAACCCAACTATTCAAATGAACACTTCGGTTGAATTTACCCAAACCATAAAAGCGGATAATGAACACACTCCAATGGTTCAACTCTTTAAAGAGGGTCGTTCATTTAGTACCTTAATGTTCTGGGGAGCGTATTTTACTGGCCTATTCATGGTTTATGCCTTAAGCACATGGTTAACCAAATTGATGGCAATGTCAGGTTATACCTTAGGTTCTGCTTTAAGTTTTGTTATTGCATTAAATGTCGGTGCAGTCGCAGGCTGTATTATTGGTGGAGGGTTGGCAGACCGTTTCCATATTAAATGGGTTCTGGTCTGTATGTATGGGTTGGGCAGTGTGTTCTTGTATATGATGACCTTGCCAATGCCAATTGAAGTATTGTATTTCAACATCGGTATGGTGGGTGCATGTACAACAGGTGCTCAAATTGTGGCTTATGCATATTGTGGTCAATTCTATCCAAGTGGAATTCGTGCCACTGGTATTGGCATGGCAGCGGGTATTGGTCGTATGGGTGCAATTCTTTCACCAGTATTGATTGGTTTCATTGTTGCGCTAAATCTACCTATTGAACAAAATTTCATGGTGATTGCAGCGGCAGGCTTAATTGGCGCAGTGGCATTATCCTTTATTAATCACAATCGTTCTGATGCGGTATTAAGTAGTCTTAAAACTCCACCAGCAGAAAATATGAATTATATAAAAGAGCCACTTAAAGAATAAATTGGTTAAATAATTTTATAGCCTGAAACTTATTTTATACATGATATTCATCAATCATTAAAATAAGTTTCAGGTTTTTTTGTTGAATAAATTTCTTTCATCACTCATTTATACTCAACTCAATACCATAAATTTTAGTAATCAAATTGAATTTTAAATCGCATCTTTTATCGTTATTTCGATAGTACTGTGGACGTATTTTGAAGGTTTAAAGTACACAAAATACAGCGTTGCATTGTAGGGGATATACTTCTTTATATGCTGATCAATGATGTATTAAAATAAACCAATGATTCAAATTAGCCTAAGTAAAATTAAATATCATTCTTTATTGCTGCGTCATAATTTTATTTATCTAGCAATGTAAAAGCAGAGCTTTAATCCTAAGTCACTAAAATAAATAACGATTTGTTTAATAGATAACTTACATCAATCAAAAAATGTTCAACATACGATTTTTTAAAGTCAGCACTACCTCATTTAATTAATTCAATTTTTATGCCTTTGCCTAAGTATTATTTCTATTCTTGAAAGGTTAATAAATAATTGCTACGCAAGATCAAAACCTTTAGTTTCCTATACATGACATCCTGAGCAAGTTTTAAGCACTACTTTAAAATACAGTGCAAGGATAAGAAATGTGTGGCATGGATGCCACACTCATAAATCCAATACTTTCTAGAATTTATTCACGAATTTCAGTTTTACGAATGGTTTGAATTGATCAAAAAATGACTTGCGAAAGAAATCTAATAAATGTTTTTAATCGTATATTTAAGCCATTACAAAATAGCCTAAGCAAAATGATATTTTTAAAAAATGGCAATTGATTAAATTAATATTAAATTGTTATAAAAGAATTTATATTTCTAAATTATAAAATTCAGCTCAACAAAACAGTAACCGAAAAATACCTGATCAAAATCAATGAATAGAAACAAGGTTCATACCATGTTTAAGAAATCTTAAACTTATACAATTAACATCCTAAGCAGAAGGAGTCCCCAAAGACCATCTTTATAATCAACCAGTGATTTTCAAGGCAAATCTTGGCAGGATGTTTTAAGCAACATATTTTAAGAATTATGCATACTCAAAATCCGTTTTTTATTCTAAACAACTTTTACTTGCTGCCATATCTGCGCCAAAAAAATTCCCTATCAAGTTGCTCACAACTTGATAGGGAAGTGTGGAATAATTCCTACAAATCAATTACTGAATCAGGTTTACCCCTGTGACTTTTTGAATATCATCAAAACTGACATCTTGGGCAAGCTCCACCAGCTTAACGCCATGTTCAGTGATATCCATAACAGCTAAATCGGTAATAATACGATGAACCACACCTTTACCTGTTAAAGGCAGGCTACATTGCCCAACAATTTTTGGCGTTCCGTCTTTGGCACAGTGCTCCATCAGAACGACCACTTTCTGCACGCCAGCAACCAGATCCATCGCACCGCCCATACCTTTGACTTTTTTACCAGGAATCATCCAATTGGCAAGGTCGCCCGTTTCAGACACTTCCATAGCACCCAAAATCGCAATATTGACATGCCCACCGCGAATCATCGCAAATGATTCTGCACTGGAAAAAAATGCTGCGCCTTTGCGTGCTGTAACGGTTTGTTTACCTGCATTGATTAAATCGGCATCTACGGTATCAGCAGTTGGAAATTCTCCAATACCGAGCAAGCCATTTTCAGATTGCAGCCAAACATTAATATGTTCAGGAATATAGTTAGCAACAAGTGTCGGTAAACCAATGCCTAAATTGACATAGAAACCATCTTCAAGCTCAAGTGCAGCGCGCTGTGCCATTTCATTACGTGTCCAAGCCATGTTATACAGCCTCCGTTTTCAATGTCATTTGTTCAATGCGTTTCTCAGGATGTGCATTGAGCACAATACGGTTGATATAAATGCCTGGTAAATGGATTTCATCTGGATCTAAATCGCCAATTTCAACAATTTCTTCCACTTCAGCAATACTAATTTTTCCTGCCATAGCACAAACTGGATTAAAGTTTTGTGCTGTCTTACGGAAAATGAGATTGCCTGCTTTGTCCGCTTTATAGGCTTTAACCAGTGCAATATCTGCGGTTAAAGATTCTTCTAGAATAAAGTCCTGACCGTTGAACTTACGAATTTCTTTGCCTTCTGCAATCAATGTTCCGACACCTGTCGGGGTGAAAAATGCAGGAATACCTGCACCACCTGCACGAAGTTTTTCAGCCAAAGTACCTTGAGGGGTCAGTTCAACTTCCAACTCCCCATTTAAATACTGACGTTCAAATTCTTTGTTTTCACCCACGTAGGATGAAATCATTTTTTTAATTTGTTTGGTTTCCAGCAAAATACCTAAACCAAAACCATCAACTCCAGCATTGTTAGAAATACAGGTCAGTTGTTTGGCTCCAGTTTGTTGCAATGCAACAATTAATGCTTCAGGAATACCACATAAGCCAAAACCACCAACTGCCAAGGTTTGACCATCTTTTACAATATCCTGTAATGCAGCATTTGCACTTGCATAGACTTTATTCGGCATCCGATACCTCTATTTTTGTTGACAATGTCATTCATTTGTAATGACATTTTGGTTTTAAATATGAATAGAATAATCTTTGGCATAATTTCATTAAAAATCATGCCAATGTTAGCTTTAAGCACAACGAGTTTGCCAATAGGCATTGGCATAGTTGGATGGATTGGGGCGATTTAACACTTGGCTGATATTTTGGCTAGCATGCATTAAAGCATCTAAATGAATACCAGTTTCAAAACCCATTTTAGACAGCAGGTAATACAAGTCTTCAGTTGAGACATTACCCGATGCACCTTTGGCATAGGGACAACCGCCTAAGCCAGCAATGGATGAATCAAATACACGAATACCTTGCGTTAAGGATTGATAGATGTTGGCAATGGCCATGCCATAGGTATTATGGAAATGACCCGCTAAAACACGACTGTCCATTTCAGCCAAACATACTTCCCAAACTTTTTTGACTCGGTCTGGTGTCGCTGTGCCAATGGTTTCACCTAAGGAAATTTCATAGCAGCCCATATCCAATAAACGTTTGCTGACTTTAGCAACTTGTACAGGGTCAATCGCACCTTCATAAGGGCAATCGACCATACATGACACATAGCCACGGACTTTAATGTTATTGGCTTTCGCAGCTGTCATTACATCCGCAAATTTTTCCAAGCTTTCGTCAATTGAACAATTAATATTTTTTTGGGTAAAACTTTCAGAAGCTGCGGTAAAGACCGCAACTTCTTGACAGCCTACAGCACATGCAGATTCAAAACCTTTTAAATTCGGAGTAAGCAGGCTGAACTGAATATTGGAGTCTTTGGGCAATTGGGCAAAAAGCACATCGCTTTCTGCCATTTGTGGCACCCATTTTGCCGAAACACAAGAACCGACTTCAATCGACTTTAAGCCAGTTTTCATCAAATCTAAAATCAAGGCTTTACGTTGTTTCAGCGTGAGCGGTGTCTTTTCATTTTGTAAACCGTCACGTGGACCAACTTCCACGACTTTGACAAATTCACTCATGCAACATCCTCCAAAAGCTGAAATTCCACCAGTTCATCACCCGCTTTGACCTGATCACCAACCTGAAAATACCAAGAGCTGATCATGCCATCATGCGGCGCACGAATGGCATATTCCATTTTCATGGCTTCAAGCGTCATCAACACATCATCTTTTTTGACCTGTTCATTTAAAGCCACTAAAACTTGAGTAATGACCCCTGGCATAGGGGCTTTTAAATTCGCTTCAGTGCTTTGTGTATCATCAGTTGAGAATTTTTGGCTGAGATAATTAAACTTATAACTTTGACTGTCTTTAAACAGCGTTACACCCTGACTATTTCGGCTAAAGGCGAATTTATTCTGTTTACCATCTATTTTAATTTGAATGCTATTTCTGCTGAGGATTTCTCCAGCAATACGATATTTACTGTCCAAATATTCTGCAATAAATTCATCGTTTTCAGCCGTAAAGCGTACCTGAACAAGCTGCTCATCCTGCATTAATTTTAAGCAATAGCTACTGTTAATATTGATGCGCCAAAGTGATTCAGTCTGCCAGACAGGATTGTTGGCGGTTTTATTTTGGCTAAAACGGGATAACAGTTCAGTCAATGCAGCGGTGATTACCAATTGGGGTGCAATGCTATGTGTCGTTGGAAATAAAAAGGCATCTTCACGTTGAATCAGATTGGTATCCAATTGTGCCTGTTTAAAAGAGTCACAGCGCACAATACGGTCAAGAAAAGCAATGTTGTTGCCCAAACCTTCGACATGAAACTGACCTAAAGCATGGTGCATTTGTACCAGTGCTGCTTCACGGTTTTCACCCCATACAATCAGCTTGGCAATCATCGGATCATAATAGGTGCTGATTTCATCACCTTCAATAATGCCGCTGTCGACGCGTACAAATTGATTTTGCTCTGGATAATGCAAATAGCTGATTTGACCAATAGCAGGCAAGAAGCCTTTTTCAGGTTCTTCTGCATACACACGGGCTTCAATGGCATGACCATGAATACACAATTGATCTTGCTGTTTTGGCAATGGTTCGCCAAAAGCTACACGAAGCTGCCATTCGACCAAGTCCACACCGGTAATCATTTCAGTGACAGGATGTTCGACTTGCAAGCGCGTATTCATTTCCATGAAATAGGCTGTACCGTCTTGCTCGACAATAAATTCTACCGTGCCCGCGCCAACATAATCGACCGCACGAGCAGCATCAATCGCAGCTTGGCGCATGGCATCGAGTTTGTCTTGTGATACCAATGGCGCAGGCGCTTCTTCAAGCACTTTTTGATGACGGCGCTGCACCGAACAATCACGTTCAAATAAATGCACGTAGTTGCCATGTGTGTCGCCAAAAACTTGAACTTCAATATGGCGTGGATTAATCACATAGCGTTCAATCAACACTTCATCATTGCCGAAACTTGATTTAGCTTCACTTTTACAAGAACTAAGCGAACTGAGGAAATCCTCGCTACGTTCTACTAAGCGCATGCCTTTACCACCACCACCTGCACTGGCTTTAATCAGTACTGGATAGCCAATGGCATCGGCTTGTTGTTTTAAAAAATTGATGTCTTGATTAGTACCGTGATAACCCGGAGTGAGGGGTACACCGGCTTTTTCCATCAAGGTTTTAGAGGTGGCTTTTAAACCCATCGCCAGAATGGCTGCGACAGGTGGGCCAATGAAGGTAATGTTATTTTGCTGACAAGCCAATGCAAACTGGTCATTTTCTGATAAAAAACCATAGCCGGGATGAATCGCCTGTGCGCCCGTATCCAGTGCCGCCTGAATAATACGTTCGCCCTGTAAATAACTTTGTGCAGCAGGGGATTCGCCAATATAAATCGCTTCATCTGCTAACTTAACATGCTGCGCATTAGCATCTGCATCTGAATATACGGCAACCGTTGCAATGCCTAATTTTTTTGCGCTGCGGATCACACGGCAGGCAATTTCACCACGGTTCGCAATGAGAATCTTTTGAAACATAGTCATTTCCTTATTGTTGTTATGCTGTTGTCTTGATCCAAGAAGGACTTTGTTTATCTAAAAAAGCACTTAAGCCATTTTTAGCCTCATTTCCCTGACGCACATGGGCAATATGTTGTGCAGTTTGCAGCAACAATTGTTCTGTTAAAATCTGCTGATCCACCATTTGAATCAGTTGTTTAGAAGATGCTTGTGCTTGAGGGCCGCCCAACAACAGCGCTTGTATAATTTCATCCAATTTGCTGTCGAGTTGTTCTGGCAAGGTAACTTCATGCGCTAAGCCAATATTTTTGGCCTGTTCTGCTGAAATACGTTCTGCGGTTAAGAAATAACGCGAAGCCTGACGTGCACCAATGGCACGAATCACATAAGGGCTAATGGTGGATGGTGCTAAGCCTAGGCGAACTTCAGAGGTTGAAAATTTTGCGTCAGTGCTGGCAATACAAATATCACAAGCCGAAGCCAGCCCCATGCCACCACCAAAAGCAATGCCATGTACGCGCGCAATGGTAGGTTGTCTTAAACAGGCAAGGCTTTGCAGCATTTTTGCCAATTTTAGTGCATCGGCTTCATTGTCTTGCTGCGAGGCTTGCCCAGCTTGTTTCATCCAGTTCAGGTCAGCACCTGCGGAAAAACTTTTGCCGCGTCCTGCCAACACCACTACACGTACATCATTCTGTGTATTTAAATAAGTAAAGCAATGCTGTAATTCTTCAATAACGGCGGTATTAAAGGCATTGTGCAATTCGGCACGGTTAATCCAAACTGTTGCAACCTGATTAGCCTGTTCGAGCTGTAAAAATTGATAGGTCATTTTTTTCATCCTCTTACATGCGGAATACGCCAAATTTAGTCGGCACAATAGGTGCATTCATTGCCGCGGCTAAGCTCAGGCCCAATACATGACGCGTTTGTGCAGGATCGATCACGCCATCATCCCAAAGACGCGATGATGCATAGTAAGGATGCCCTTGACGTTCGTATTGATCACGGATCGGCTGTTTAAACTGATCTTCCTGTTCTACCGACCATGTTTCACCTTTTTGTTCAATCTGATCGCGCTTTAAGGTCGATAATACGCTTGATGCCTGTTCACCGCCCATCACGGAAATGCGTGAATTTGGCCAAGTCCAGAGAAAACGCGGAGAGTAGGCGCGGCCACACATGCCGTAATTGCCTGCGCCAAAAGAACCACCGATCACTAAAGTGAGTTTAGGCACGTTGGCATTGGCAACAGCCATCACCAGTTTGGCGCCATTTTTAGCAATTCCTTCATTTTCATACTGGCGACCAACCATAAAGCCAGTAATGTTTTGAATGAACAGCAATGGAATATTGCGCTGGGTACACAGTTCAATAAAGTGCGCGCCTTTTTGCGCAGACTCTGAAAATAAAATGCCGTTATTGGCAATGATGCCGACTTTCATACCAAAAAGTTCAGCAAAGCCAGTGATTAAGGTAGTACCAAAACGCGCTTTAAATTCATCAAAACGAGAACCATCAACAATGCGAGCAATCACTTCACGCACATCAAAAGGTTTGCGCGCATCACTTGGTACAATGCCGTACAGCTCTTTTGCATCAAATAATGGCGCTTCAATGTCAGCTGCGCTTTGATTCGGTTTTTTATTTAGGTTTGCCACAATGTTGCGGGCAATCGCAATGGCATGTTCATCGCTTTCAGCCAAATGATCTGCTACACCAGATAAGCGCGTATGTACATCACCACCACCTAAGTCTTCACTGCTGACCACTTCACCAGTTGCCGCTTTCACTAAAGGAGGGCCACCCAAGAAAATTGTACCTTGATTGCGAACAATAATGGTTTCGTCCGACATAGCAGGCACATAAGCGCCACCTGCTGTACAGCTGCCCATCACTACGGCAATTTGTGCAATGCCTTGGCTTGACATCCGTGCTTGATTGTAGAAAATGCGTCCAAAATGATCACGGTCAGGGAAAACTTCATCTTGCATGGGCAAGTAAGCACCACCTGAATCGACCAGATAAATGCACGGCAAATGATTCTGTTCGGCAATTTCCTGCGCACGTAAATGTTTTTTAACTGTCAGCGGATAATAGGTTCCGCCTTTAACGGTGGCATCATTGGCCACAATCATGCAAGTCACGCCATTTACCTGCCCAACACCTGCAATAACACCAGCAGCAGGGACATCATCGGCATAGACTTGATAGGCAGCCAATTGTCCAATTTCTAAAAATGCAGTGCCTGTATCAATCAGATGATCGACTCGCTCACGAGGTAACAGCTTGCCACGCGCTAAATGTTTTTCACGGGCTTTTTCACCACCACCCAATGCAATCTGTTGTGCTTTTTGTTTTAAGTCATCGACCAGCAGCTGCATGGCAGCCTGATTGATTTTAAAATCATCACTGCGGATATTAATTTTGCTTTGTAATATATTCATTCTGAACATCCCTGTTAATGCTAAAAATGTTTTATTTAGTTTCGTTAAACAGTTCACGACCAATTAACATACGACGGATTTCAGAAGTTCCTGCACCAATCTCATACAGTTTGGCATCGCGCCATAAACGACCTGCGGCAAATTCATTGATATAACCATTGCCACCTAAGGTTTGTATGGTTTCACCTGCCATCCATGTGGCTTTTTCCGCAGCATATAAAATTGCGCTGGCAGCATCTTTACGTAAGCTGCGGCTATGTTCCGCTTTGTCACATTCGGCACCTACAGCATATACAAGCGCCTTACAGGCCAACCATGTCGAATACATATCGGCAATTTTGCCTTGCATCAACTGGAATTCACCCAAAGCCTGACCGAATTGTTTACGGTCATGAATGTAGGGAATCACTGTATCTAAACAGGCATCCATAATGCCCAGTGGCCCTGCACTTAAAACAGCACGTTCATAGTCCAGACCGCTCATTAAAACTTTGGTGCCGTTACCCACGCCACCCAATATATTTTCTTTAGGCACCGCAACATTATCGAAAAATAGCGGATAAGTATTTGAACCGCGCATGCCCAATTTATCCAGATGTGTACCATGACTGAAACCGGGCATATCTTTTTCCACCAGAAAAGCAGTCATGCCTTTTGCGCCAGCTTTCAGATCTGTTTTGGCATACACCACCAAGACATCAGCATCACCACCGTTGGTAATCCACATTTTTGAGCCATTCAGCAGATAGTGGTCGCCATGATCTTCAGCTTTTAATTTCATGCTCACCACGTCTGAACCAGCATTCGGTTCCGACATGGCAAGTGCACCGACAAAATCACCTGAAACCAGTTTAGGCAGATAGCGTTTTTTTTGTTCCTCTGAACCATTACGCTTAATCTGATTAATACATAAGTTAGAATGTGCGCCGTATGACAAGCCAATAGAGGCGGATGCACGGGAAATTTCCTGCATTGCCAGAATATGGGCTAAATAACCAAGGTTAGTACCACCGTATTCCTCATCAACCGTTAGACCCAACAAACCCATATCACCAAATTTTTTCCATAGGTGAGCAGGGAATTTATTGTCTCGGTCAACTTGCTGAGCAATTGGTGCAATTTCCTTTGCACAAAATGCAGCGATTGAATCACGAAGGGCAAGTAAGGTTTCATCCAAACCGAAATTTAAACTTTGCAGATTCAT
Organism: Acinetobacter sp. ANC 4973; assembly: GCF_002135275.1. Taxonomy (NCBI): domain Bacteria; kingdom Pseudomonadati; phylum Pseudomonadota; class Gammaproteobacteria; order Moraxellales; family Moraxellaceae; genus Acinetobacter; species Acinetobacter sp. ANC 4973. Next base: position 63,037 of record NZ_NEGM01000010.1, on the reverse strand, counting down.
TTCTTCATTCATCCTGATGGTTATATTTGTTGTTCAAAGCATTTTTATTGTGCTTGATTTTTACCATACAACGATTTTACAAAAAAGTGAATCAAAATTCACAAAATGATTTACAATTCATTTTATCTGGTTGAGAATACGATTATGAGTTATAAAAGATCATCATTGATGCAGGAGCGTATGGAACAAAATCGTCAGACGATTTTGCAATCCGCACGTGAACTGATTGCTCAAGGTGGATTTAAAGATGCACAAATACAGGCGATTGCTGAACGTGCAGGCGTATCGAGTGGTCTGGTTTATCGTTATTTTGATAACAAGAGTCAGGTGTTAATTGAAATTTTAGCAGAGGCCATACAGCATGAAATTCAGATTCTGAATGCCATTGCTGCCAGTGAACTTTCAGCAAAGCAGAAATTACACAAGGCAGTGACCACTTTTGTTAAACGTGCTCTAAACAGTCCACAACTGTCGTATTCGTTGATGTTTGAACCTGTCGATCCGTTGATAGAACATGAGCGTTTTCGCAGTAAACAACTGATTAAACAAAGTATTAACCAAATTCTTGCCGAAGGGAAAATCAATGGTGAATTTGGCTTTGAAGATTTAAACACCGCAGCGCTGTGCGTGGTGGGTGCAATGACTTTCGTGGTCATTGAACCGTTAAATCCATCAAAAAATGTCATGTTTGATCAGACGTATAAGGATTACTTTGTCAAACAAATTGCCGATTTTTGTGTCAGTGGAGTATGCATAGCAGAGGAGAAATAAGCGGTTAAACACAAAAGCTAAGCACAAGAATAATGCTGTTTGAGAAAGTCGTCCTGAGTTAAAAAAATGAACAATTAAAGTGAAAGAATCATAATTACAAAGAATCAAGGAGAGTGATTCAATGACACAAGTACGGTTAAGTTATGCCTATGGAACAAGCAGTCAACCCTTACTTGGGATGACGATTGGTGAAAAGTTTGACCAAGCCTGTCAGCAATATGCGAATCAGGATGCTGTCATCAGCGTGCATCAAAATGTACGTTTAAGCTATAAGCAGTTACAGGCTCAAGTCAATGCTTTTGCCTGTAGTCTGCTTAAATTAGGCTTGGAAAAGGGCGATAGAATTGCGATTTGGTCACCCAATTGCGTGGAATGGACCATTACCCAATTTGCAGCATTTAAAGCCGGTATTATTTTAGTCAATTTGAATCCTGCATATAAAAGCAGTGAGCTTGAATATGTACTCAATAAAGTGTCCTGTAAGGCATTGGTGATTGCATCACAATTTAAAAGCAGTAATTATCAGGAAATTTTAACCAAAATTGCCCCTGAAATTACGCAATCGACCAGCAAACTGTTATCGGTTAAACGACTACCACATTTGCAACATATCATTAAAATTGATGAAGATACGCATGCTGGCATTCATCGTTTTGCTGATTTACTGCCTGAACCCACACCCGTACAGCTCGACCAGTTACAGGCAATTGCCGCAGATCTTCAGTTTGATGAAACCATTAATATTCAATTCACGTCTGGCACCACGGGCAATCCCAAAGGCACCATGCTGACCCACAATAATATTTTAAATAATGGATATTTTGTCGGTGAAGCCATTCACTTAACGCCACAAGACCGCGTTTGTATTTCTGTGCCTTTATTCCACTGTTTTGGCATGGTGATGGGCAATTTAGCCTGCATTACGCATGGTTCTGCCATGATTTATCCATCGGCTGTGTTTAATCCACTCGATACACTCAAAGCGATTCAGCAAGAAAAATGTACCGCTGCTTATGGTGTTCCGACCATGTTTATTGCACTGCTTGAACATGAACAGTTCGATGAGTTTGATTTGTCTAGCTTGCGTACAGGCATTATGGCAGGCAGTCCGTGTCCACGTGAAATTATGCAGCGTGTGATTGAACGGATGCATATGTCAGAAATTACCATTTGTTATGGCATGACTGAAACTGCACCTGTAAGTGCGCAAAGTTCAACTTCAGACTCTGTTGAACGTCGTGTCGGCACAGTCGGGCGCGTCCATCCACACCTTGAAATCAAAATTGTTGATGAAAATGGTAAAGTTGTGCCACGTGGCAAACTGGGTGAACTCTGCGTGCGCGGTTATTCCGTCATGCTGGGCTATTGGGAAGATAATGATAAAACTGGAGAAGTCATTGATGTCGCCAAGTGGATGCATACGGGTGATATTGCCGAAATGGATGATGAAGGCTTTGTGAAAATCAAAGGTCGCATTAAAGATGTGGTGATTCGTGGCGGTGAAAACTTGTTCCCTAAAGAAATTGAAGATTTTCTTTATACACATCCAGATATTTCTGATGTGCAAGTGATTGGCTTACCTGATGCACGTTATGGTGAAGAACTTTGTGCATGTATTATTTTGCACGATCATCACCAAGCCAATGAAGAAGAAATCCGTAGATATTGCGCAGAGCATATTTCTCACAATAAAGTGCCACGTTATGTCCGTTTCTTTACTGAGTTTCCAATGACGGCTTCTGGCAAGGCACAAAAATTCAAATTGCAGGAATTTATGCGTCAAGAGCTTAATCTGATTGAAGATATTGCCTGATATTTATTATCAGGTATTGATTATCAGGTTCTGTATTTCTCCTTTTATTTCAGTGTATAGAAATAAAAGGAGAAGCAAGATTTTAATGCTTAATTTCAATCTTTATTTTTAATGATCTTTATGCCACATCTAAATGATGTAAAGCTAAATGATGATATGAAAAATAAATAAATTCAATGTTATAAAGTAAAAGCCAACAGGTAAATAGGGAATATATGTCAGCTTATTATTCATTATTAAACAGTGAACAACATGCCGATGGTAGTGTCACGGCTTATTATCGTTCCAATATTCATGCACAGGGTGCATGGAATCCACATGAACAGCATATGGCACCTGCAACGGGTATTATTTGTGCTGAGTTGGAGCAATTTCAATTGCGCAATGACATGCGTATTGGTCGAATCAGTTTGGATATTTTTGGTTTAATTGCATTTGGTGAATTCAGTATTACTACGCGAATGATTCGAGCAGGGAAAACCATTGAACTCATTGAATCTGAAATGCAAGCCAATGGTAAGACCTGTATTGTGGCACGAGCATGGAAAATGATGACACAGGATACAAAAGCCATTGAAGGTCTAGAAGACCAAAAGGTGGAGCATCCAGAAAATCTGGAAATTTGGGAAGGGATGAAACACTGGCCGGGTGGATTTATTCAAAGTATTGAAACTCGTGCAAATACAGAGCATCGGGCAGGTAAAGGCGTTGTTTGGCTTACTACGCCTTTGGCTATGATTGAAAAGCGACAGAGCACTGATTTTGTCGCTTTAATGGGCTTGGTCGATACCGCCAATGGTATAGTTCCAAGACAAAAACCGACAGATGGCTGGGCATTTCCAAATCTAGATTTACAGATCCATTTACACCGTTTACCCCAAGGCAAGTGGTTGGGTATCGACGCGATCCAGCAATTTGGTACAGATGGTATTGGAATGACCAGTTCAATTTTGCATGATGTGCATGGCCCTTTTGGTCGCAGTGAGCAAATTTTAACATTAAGAAAGTTAGCGATTTAGCGTATTGAACAATGCTGAAATAAAAATAGCGAGTGAGGTAAAATTTAAAATACCAAAAGAAATTGCCCACTCGCTATCGCTTAAAATATGGGTATTAGGCAATGAATAACTGTTAATTCAGATCTTTGATCACCACATCTTTATGATAAACCACTATAGCTTGTCCTTCTATTGGACGGTTTAGCGCACCTTCTCTCCAGCTGGATCTATAAATCCCCATTTGGAAATAGGGTGGCCAAGCTTGATGATAATTGTTTTCTCCAGAAATTCTTGCCACTTCCTTGTCATTATGTTTCACCACAATTAACCCTGGAATCACTTGCTGATGAGCATCTAGCTGAGACCATTGAATATCAAAATTCCAATTATGCCATTGATCATAATTTACAGGCACGTCTAGAACATAACGCTTTAAGACCGTTTCGGGTACAGCTAAGGGAGAAGATAAAGGCTTTAATTGATATACATGTAGCTGCCATTCAGGTTTTTTCCCAAACAGGACTAACGCAATAGGTGGATTCAAATTTTTATTGTTCAGGCTGTAACCATGCCATTGGGTTAAAATAGTTCCATAATCAAAGCGTGGCCATGTAGAAGGAATATAATGGGAAACTGAATAATTATAATGTCCCCATTCAAACTGCTTTCTTTGAATTTCTGCTCTGTAAGATTGACCATCATCAGGAACTGTAAATTTTGCAACATTTTGCCCACTGCCCGCAGGGTCTTTAACAATTTCTGCTGAACTACTATTTTCCATCTGAAGTCCAATTGAACTCCATGTGTAGTCATTTACATTGATATTTGCTTTATCAACAAGGATGCTTCCTGTCCAAAATCCATCACGAAATACTACTTTGCCCAATTCATTTTGAAGTGGTGTAATCGGTTTTTCCACAACCTGTATCGACACTACACTACTTTGACTCTCTAATTCGCCATCATTGACGCTTAAACTAAGTTCATAACGACCCATCCTGTCAGGTCTAAATTCCAATGTTTTGTTATTGGTTGATCCTATAAAAGAATTGCTGTTTTCAGGCTTAGATTTGACAGACCATTTATACTGAAGCGTTTGAGCGTGATCATCCTTACTTTGCGAACCATCCAGCACAATTGAAGATCCGACTACGATAGATGCAAAGTTATGCTGTGATTGAATGATTGCAACAGGAGCGCTATTTTGTGATTCTTTAGCAGGTATTTCTATTGAAGCTTCTTCGCTTCCACCGCCACATGCAGTCACTCCTAAAAGCATAGAGCATATTAAATAAGGTTTAAGTTTTTTCATTCAAATCCATTCTCATTATATTCAGTACTCGCTTGACTCGAGGTTTAATCCATAACCTTGTTCCAATATGTAAAGTTGGAGCGGGATAACAAGTCAAATTTTTGGAATACCAAAATTCCTAAAATTATGCGTCCTATTATACTAAGCGCGTCAATAAATGATCTTTTTGTTTTTAACCGATGGGTCAAAATATTTGTGATTCAAGCACTTATTATTGTTGAATTTATCCAACAAGATCACACGATCTAATACACTTAAATTTTGTAAAATTAAATGATGGTTATGAATATATGAAAAAGTACATAGCAAGAAAAATGCATTGAAGGTGATTTGGTCAGCCTGCTTGAGTATTAGATCGCCTATTTTAAATGCAGTATTGCTTGTACCTGACTGCAATGCATGATTTTTGCAGAGTAAGTCGGGGGAAATTTAAGTCTAAGTTGTTATTATTTTAAATAAATTTCATAAATAAGCTGGAAAGACAGACAAAAGTTATCAACTCCACAAAATAACTCTATAATAGCGCCCATCATTACTAGAGTCAGTCGCTAAGTGTGGCCACTGAACGCATTGCTCTAGTCACTCTTTTTTTAAGTCAATTTCTTATCCGTGATTCGGCTTATATCTCAATATTTGGAATTTTATGTGTCCGTACTGACACATAAGAATAGTTAGGTGCCAGCATGGAAATCAAGGTTAATTATCTCGACAACCTTCGACAAGAAGCCAAGTTCGATGACTTCTCGGTGATTGCCGATCAGCCGATTCGCTATAAAGGTGATGGTTCTGCACCCGGTCCGTTTGACTATTTTCTGGCATCATCGGCATTATGTGCGGCTTACTTTGTAAAAGTGTACTGCGCAGCGCGTGATATTCCGACTGACAATATTCGCCTGTCGCAGAATAATATTGTTGATCCAGAAAATCGCTACAAGCAGATTTTTAAAATTCAAGTTGAGCTGCCTGCCGATATTTCAGAAAAAGATCGCCAAGGCATTTTGCGCTCAATTGATCGCTGTACCGTAAAAAAAGTGATTCAAACAGGGCCAGAATTTATTATTGAAGAAGTAGAAAGCATTGATGCCGATGCACAAGCGTTGCTTATGCCAAGCTTGACTTCAGAAAACAGTACTTTTATTGCAGGTAAAGATCTGCCGTTAGAAGAAACCATTGCCAATATGTCCAGTATTTTGGCAGGCTTAGGCATGAAGATTGAAATATCTTCGTGGCGTAACATTGTGCCGAACGTGTGGTCTTTACATATTCGTGATGCACAATCACCAATGTGTTTCACCAATGGTAAAGGCTCAACCAAAGAAAGTGCTTTGGCTTCGGCACTGGGTGAATTCATTGAGCGTTTAAATTGTAATTTCTTCTATAACGATCAGTTTTGGGGTCAAGACATTGCCCATGCTGAATTTGTGCATTATCCAGATGAAAAATGGTTTAAGCCGGGTGCAGAAGGTGAGTTACCGACTGAAATTCTTGATGAATATTGTCTAGAAATTTACAATCCAGACGATGAACTGCTGGGTACGCATTTATATGATACCAACTCAGGCAATACTGAACGTGGCATTTGTTCATTACCATTTGTACGTCATTCCGATGGCGAGGTGGTGTATTTCCCATCGAACTTAATTGAAAACTTATATTTAAGTAACGGCATGAGTGCAGGCAATACCTTGGCTGAAGCACAGGTACAATGTTTGTCAGAAATTTTTGAACGTGCTGTGAAACGTGAGATTTTGGAAGGTGAAAAGACCTTACCTGACGTACCGCAAGACGTATTGGCAAAATATCCAAGTATTTTGGCAGGGATCAAAGGCTTAGAGGAACAAGGTTTTCCAGTATTGGTAAAAGATGCTTCATTGGGCGGGAAGTATCCTGTGATGTGCGTGACCTTAATGAATCCGCGTACGGGTGGTGTATTTGCCTCATTCGGTGCGCATCCAAAATTGGAAGTGGCATTAGAACGCAGTCTGACAGAATTGTTACAAGGTCGTAGTTTTGAAGGTCTCAATGATTTACCAAAACCAACCTTTAGCAGCAATGCCGTAACTGAACCGAATAACTTTGTTGAACACTTTATTGACTCTAGTGGTGTGGTGTCATGGCGCTTTTTTAGCTCGAAGTCAGAATATGAATTTGTCGAGTGGGACTTTACCAATCAAGGTGAAAATTCCAATGCTGAAGAAGCTACGGCGTTATTTGGCATTCTTGAAGATATGGGCAAAGAAGTCTACATGGCGGTGTATAAGCATTTAGGTGCAACAGCTTGCCGTATTTTGGTGCCAGGTTATTCGGAAATTTATCTGGTTGAAGACTTAGTCTGGGACAACACCAACAAAGCATTGTTATTCCGTGAAGATATCTTGAACTTACACCGCTTGGACGATGAACAGCTTGAAGCATTGGCTGAACGTCTAGAAGAAGTTGAAGTGGATGATTACACCGACATCACCACATTGATTGGTATTGAGTTTGACGACAATACGGTTTGGGGGCAGCTCACTATTCTTGAGCTAAAACTGCTGATTTATATTGCTTTACAAGCGTTTGAAGAAGCGAAAGAACTCGTGGAAACCTTCCTTCAGTACAACACCAATACCGTTGAACGTGGATTGTTCTATCAGTGTATGAATGTGGTTCTAGAAGTCGAACTTGATGATGAGATGGACTTGGATGATTATGAAGCCAATTTCCGCCGTATGTTTGGTGACGAACGTATGGATGCAGTCATTGGTTCTATGGACGGTAGTGTACGTTTCTACGGTTTAACAGAAACAAGTATGAAACTTGAAGGCTTAGACCGCCATTTACGTTTAATTGAAAGTTACAAAAAACTGCATGCGGCTCGTGCCAAAACGCTAGCTTTAGCCAGTTAGGATTAGAGTCATCGCTAGGCGCAACCACAAGTATGACGGGGTTGCGCCTAGTGCTGGCTGAGTTACTAAAGTTTAAAAAAAGCAAAATTGAATAACTGAGTTTTTCAATTTTGCTTTTTTTATCTAATAAAGATGAATGCGGCTTAGAGTAATTTTAAAAAATAATCTCTATAGTTGTTGTCTTGTGGAAGCAATTCCAAAAGACGCTGTACCGCATCAATCCGTTCAGGAACACGACCAATAATTCGTAACAATTGATCAATATCTTGCATCTGATAAATAAGATGGCTGAGTCGTGCATCAAAACAGTTACGCCATGTACTTAAAAATGGACTTTCAGATTTACTGAGAAAACTTCCTTTATATAGCGCGAAAGTACTGGCAAGAAAGCCTGCATTTAAGGATTGTTCGGCTCTTAAAAAGTCGCATTGAATTTCACAGCTTAATTTGTAAATGCGGGGTTCAATACAATTTGGCAGTAAGTTGCGCAGTTGGGAAAGCTCTGCTTTAAGTGTCTTAATGCTGACATCGCGTTCGCCGTACAAGGCATAATGCAATTCATCTAAACCAATTCCATTTTTATGTAAGGCTAAAATACACAGGATCTCAATTTGTCGGTGACTCAGGGTTAAAACCTGCTGATTAAACTGAATCCAAGGTGTACCTAAGGCTTTAATGTACAGTACATTTTTCTGCTCAAACTGTATGGCACGTTGTACCAAATCTGCACAACGCTCAACTGCAAGTAAACCGAGTGGCGTATGCTTTTTATATTTGGTTGAAAGGTTGATAATGCCATGAAACTGACCAGAGCTGGGATCTAAAATCGGTGCTGCATAGCACACCCAGTCCCGCACGCTGTCCATTTGATTTTCATGCGAGTAAACGCAGCTAGAGGTATGGCTGTTTAGTGTCAGTCCAATGGCATTGGTTCCAACTGCCTGAGTTGACCAATGTCCACCTTCAATGAAATGAACCTGCTCGGCAGAAGAAAGCATGGCTGAGCTGCTCCATGTCCATAACAATGTACCGTGATGATCCGTTAAACCAATCGCCATGCCAGAATCATCGGCAATTTTAAGCAAATCAGTATAATTATGCTGAATAGAACGGCGGAACAATGAAGGCTGAGATTCTTGCGGCAGGGTTAAAATAGGCGCTGCATGAACCGCAGCCAGATTGACCAAATGCGTAGTTTGCAATGCTTGAGCATGTGCTTTATTGAACAGGTTCATATCATATTCCTTTATGATTGGGCTGCAATATCCATAATGCCCAGTGCCTATTTCTATTCTCATATTACAAGCCATCTATCTTTTTATCTATGGCCTGATCTTTGGTTAGTCGTACTTATTGTAGGCTTACTTTAGAACCCTCTTGATCAACAAGAAATACTTATTTCTGACTCAAATGTTAAAAAAAGTAACTGTTTTGCTAGAAATATACTTTGGCAAAACTGGTGAGCTATTTTCTCATTATGTACGTTTATCCCGTTTAAATGGCTTGGGCACAGGTTCACCATAATATTGACGGTCGGCAAAATAGCTGGAACGTACCATTGGTGCACTCCAAATATTTTTAAAGCCCAAACGCTCTCCATGTATTTGATAGTGTTCAAACTCTTGCAAAGAAACAAAGCGTTGAATAGGTGCATGTGACTTCGATGGCTGTAGATATTGGCCAATCGTTACATAATCGACCCAGTGATCACTCAGGTCATTCAGCAGAACAATGACTTCAGCTTCCACTTCACCTAAGCCGACCATCAGCCCGCATTTGGTTGGAACATCTGGACAGTATTCTTTAAACTTTCGCAGCAAATCCAGCGAATGTGCATAGTCAGAACCGGGGCGCATGGCACGGTACAGGCGAGGAACGGTTTCAATATTATGATTAAAAACATCAGGTGGATTTTCACTGAGAATTTTTAACGCAATATCCAGACGAGCGCGAAAATCAGGAACTAAAACTTCAATTAAAGTTTCTGGGCTAGTTTGGCGAATTTCTTGAATACAGTCAGCAAAATGCTGAGCACCGCCATCTTTTAAGTCATCTCGATCTACCGAAGTAATGACCACATATTTTAAATCCAGATTTTTAACCGTTTCGGCCAAGTGCCGTGGTTCATCAGGATCCAATATATTGGGTCTGCCATGTGCGACATCGCAAAACGGGCATCGGCGCGTACAGATATCGCCCATAATCATAAAAGTTGCGGTGCCACCGCCAAAGCATTGCGGCAGGTTGGGGCAAGCAGCTTCTTCACAGACAGTATGCAGTTTTTGCTGGCGTAATAAGTCTTTGATCTGCCTGATTTCTTCAGGATGGTTGATTTTGGCACGAATCCATTCTGGCTTTTGCAGAATCTTTTCGGTGGCAATAATTTTAACTGGGATGCGTGCAAGTTTCTCTGCACCCCTTAATTTTTGACCTGTTTGAACGGCGTGTTTTAAATCCATTTTAAATAGTCCATTAAATAAAATAATTAAAATATGAGAGAACATTATTATTTATAATGTCAAACCCTGTTTATATTACTTAAATTAAATAATTCAAATAAAAATAACAACAATATTAAACAAAGGTTGGTTAAAAGTTGGTTTTGATGATTTTTTGATGATTAATAAAAAATTACAAATATTAAGTTATCTCAAATTATTGTTTTTAATTACTTTATTTTTAATATTTGTGCTTTTGCTATTTAGTCTAATATTAAAATAAAGAGAAATATTTTTATATAAACAAATAAATTCTGAATATTAATTTAGAGTTTTTACATTATAAATTTTGCTTTTTATAGTAAAGAGAAAGGATTAAGAATATGCAATTAACGGAAGAGCAATTGCTAGCTGCATATAAGCGTATGCGAGATATTCGTGAATTTGAGGATCGGCTTCACGATGAAAATAATACTGGCGATATCCCCGGCTTCATTCATTTATACAGTGGTGAAGAAGCCGTTGCTGTTGGGATTTGCGAAAATTTAACCGATAAAGATTTTATTACCTCGACCCACCGTGGACATGGTCACTGCATTGCCAAAGGTTGCGATATTCACGGCATGATGCTGGAAATTTTTGGTAAGGATGACGGTCTGTGCCGCGGTAAAGGTGGTTCGATGCACATTGCCGATCTGGATAAAGGCATGTTGGGTGCAAACGGTATTGTCGGCGGTGGTCCACCTTTGGCGATTGGGGCGGCTTTAAGCGCCAAAACATTAAAAACGGGCGGCATCGGTTTGTCCTTTACTGGTGACGGCGGTTCAAATCAGGGCCTTACCTTTGAAGCCATCAATATGGCGGTGGTTTTAAAACTTCCTGTTATTTTTGTTTTTGAAAACAATGGTTTTGGTGAAGGCACTGCGCATGATTATGCCGTGGGTAGCAAAGATATTGCAGGGCGCGCCGCTGGGTTTGGTCTACCGGCTGAAAAAGTGGATGGAACAGATTTTTTTGCGGTTTATGAGGTTGCACAAAAGGCCATTGAACGGGCGCGTCGTGGTGAAGGGCCGAGCGTGATTGAAACGGTCACTAACCGTTTTTATGGTCATTTTGAAGGTGATCCGGGGCTGATCCGTTCCAAAGAAGAACTGGATTATGTGAAAGAGCATAAAGATCCGCTGAAAATTTTCCGTGAAAAAGTCAAAGGCAAAATTGATGAAGCCAAACTGGATGCGATTGATGCAGCTTCAAAAGCCAATGTTGATGATGCTGTAGCCAAAGCACGCGCAGCAAAATATCCAGAAGTTTCCCAACTACTTACCGATGTTTACGTCTCTTACTAAAGGAATAGTAAAGCAATGCCAAATAAAAGTTATCGAAATGCGATTAAAGAAGCGATTGAATCAGAAATGCGCCGTGATCCTTCGGTCATTGTGGTGGGTGAAGATGTCCGTGGCGGTCATGGCGGCAAAAATACCGACGACAATAAACTGGAAGGTTTTGGCGGTGTATTGGGTGTTACTAAAGGTTTATGGACAGAGTTTGGTTCAGAGCGCGTTATTGATACTCCAATTACCGAATCTGCCATTATCGGTATGGCAGCAGGAGCAGCCGCGACAGGCTTGCGTCCTGTAGCCGACCTGATGTTCATGGACTTCTACGGTGTGTGCTATGACATGCTGTATAACCAAGCGGCAAAATTCCGCTATATGTTCGGTGGTAAGGCCAAAGCACCAATGGTGGTACGCGGCATGATCGGTGCTGGTTTTTCTGCCGCAGCACAGCATTCACAGTCTCCTTATAATGTCTTTGCCTCAGTTCCCGGCTTAAAAGTCGTTGTACCGTCTAGTGCTTATGATGTGAAAGGCTTACTGATTCAAGCCATTCGTGATGATGATCCAGTGGTGTTCTGTGAGCATAAATTGCTGTATGACATCAAGGGTGAAGTACCCGATGAGGCTTATACGATTCCTTTTGGCGTGGCGAACTATACCCGTGAAGGGACGGATGTCACCATCATTGCCTTAAGCTTAATGGTGCATCGCGCCAATGAAGTTGCAGACAAGCTGGCGAAAGAGGGCATATCAGTTGAAGTCGTAGACCCTCGAACCATTTCACCTTTGGATGAAGAGGGTATTTTAGAGTCGGTTGCTTCAACTGGTCGTGTTGTGATTGTCGATGAATCTGCTGCCCGCTGTGGCTTTGCCCACGATGTTGCAGCGCTGATTGCACAAAAAGGCTTCCACTATTTAAAAGCGCCAATTGAGTTGGTGACTCCGCCACATTCACCTGTACCGTTTTCCCCTGTGCTAGAAAAAGAATGGCTGCCAAGTGCAGCGCGTATTGAACAGGCTGTACGTAAAACTTTGGAGGCTTAGGATGAGCGAAATTAAAACCTTAGAAATCCCCAAATGGGGGCTGTCCATGGAAGAGGGCACCATTGCCCAGTGGCTCATCCAAGAGGGTGAACATTTTACCAAAGGGCAGGAAATTTGTGAGATTGAAACCACAAAAATCGTCAATGTGCTGGAAGCGCCATTCGAAGGCACATTGCGTAAAATTCTCGCAAAAAATGGGGATACTTTAATTGTCGGTGGCTTTATTGCAGTCTGCGCTGAACCGCAGGTTGCAGATGCAGAGATTGATGCCTTTGTTCAGTCTTTGGGCGGTACACCTGTAGCTGCAAGCGAATCAAAAAGCGAAACAAAAACAGTTGAAGCCGTTGTGGAAAAAACTGCACCAGTTCAGGTTAAAACCGCAGCACAAGTTGTGCCTGTGCAAAATAACATTTCAAAAGCCTCAAAGCCTGCTGTTCAAGGCGGTTATGTGATTCCTACAGCGCTGCAAGGTTATCAGCGGTCTGAAGATATTTTCGCAACCCCGCATGCGCAAAAGCTGGCAGAGAAGCATCAAGTCAATTTGGCAAAAATTACTGGATCTGGACGTTTAGGCCGCATCAGTGTCAGTGATATTCAAACCGCTGTGATTACAGCGGGTGGTCAGTGGCCAGATATTCGTCATCAAGCCAGCGGTAAAGCGGTCAAATCGACTGCCGATGACAGCCAAATTGCCGCCACGCCAGTCGCACGTCGCCTAGCCAAACAATGGGGCATTAATTTACATGATTGCCGTGCCTCTGGTTCGCGCGGCCGTATTTGCAAGGAAGATGTTGAAGCTGTTTATGCACGTGACAATCCAAGTGTAAGCCATACGGAATGTGCGTCTGCACCCGCTCCATCTGCCGCAGTGACTACAATTGCCATGAATGGCATGCGCAGAGCAATAGCTTCACGCTTGCAGTCTGCGAAACGCAATGCACCACATTTCCGCTTGATTGCTGATTTAAATGTCAATGCTATTCAGGCGCTGCGCAGCCAAATTAATGCCACGGTTCCGCAGGTTAAGCTGTCGATAAATGACATGCTGATTAAAGCTGCCGCTGCTGCCTTGATGAAAGTGCCGCAAGTCAATGTGCAGTTTGATGAAGAAAATCAGCAGATTTTACAATTTAAGCATGCGGATATTTCTATCGCGGTTGCCATTGAAAATGGCTTGATCACGCCAATTGTGAAAGCAGCGAATAAAAAGTCTTTAGCAGAAATTTCTGCTGAGGTTCGGGATTTAGCCACACGCGCCAAAATAGGAAAGCTTGCACCAGATGAATTTCAAGGCGGCAGTTTCAGCATTTCAAATTTGGGCATGCTGGGCGTGAAGCAGTTTGATGCGATTATCAATCCACCACAGGGTGCTATTTTGGCCTTGGGCGCATCGGAGCAGCGTGCAGTAATTGAAAATGACCAGATCGTGATCCGCCAGATGGTAACAGCAACTTTGTCTTGCGATCACCGTGTGATTGACGGGGCACTGGGTGCGAAATTTTTAGCAGCTTTTAAGCAGTTTGTTGAAAATCCTGCCTTAATTTTGGTGTAGGAGATTGAACATGTCAGACATTCAATTTGATTTGATCGTCATTGGTGCTGGGCCGGGTGGCTATGTAGCCGCCATCCGCGCAGCCCAGCTTGGACTGAAAACTGCGGTGGTTGAGGCCAATCATTTGGGCGGCATTTGCTTGAACTGGGGCTGTATTCCAACCAAAGCATTACTGCATGGTGCAGAACTTGCTCAGCAGCTTAAGCATAGCCAGCAGTTTGGTTTTAGTGTAGGTACTGTTGATTTTGATATAACTCAATTGGTGAAGCATAGCCGACAAGTATCAAGCCAATTGGTGCAAGGCATTGGGCAGCTGCTGAAAAAAAATCAAATCACGGTTTTTAATGCCAAGGCTAAGTTTACTGCGAAAGAACGCTTAGAATTGACCGATGCTGAGGGGAACAAGCAGCAGCTTTCTGCACCGCATATTATTGTCGCAACTGGAGCACATGCAGCGTTACTGCCTCAAGTGCCTGTCGATGGAAAATATGTCTGGAGCTATAAAGAAGCGCTGATACCTGAACAGTTGCCGAAATCATTGCTGGTGATTGGTTCGGGGGCAATCGGCAGTGAATTTGCCAGTTTGTATCATGACTTGGGCTGTGAAGTCACTTTGCTAGACATTGCCAAGCAGATTCTGCCGACAGAAGATGCGGAAGTGGCGCAGTATGTGCAAAAGCAGTTTGAGCAGCGCGGTATGAAAATTCTGACCGAAGCTACAGTGCAAAGTTTGCACATTCAGAATGAGCAAGTCACTTGCCAAATTGAAACAGCAGCAGGAGTGCAACACTTAACTTTCGACAAAGTGCTGTCTGCCATTGGCGTGCGACCAAATTCTGCCGAGCTGGGTTTAGACAGTTTGGGTATTGAATTGGACAAAGGCTTTATTAAAACCGATCAATGGTGCAAAACCAATGTGGTGGGCGTGTATGCGATTGGCGATGTTGCGGGTGCGCCATGCTTAGCGCATAAAGCCAGTCATGAAGCTATTCTGTGTGTGGAAAAAATTGCTGGTATAGGTAATGTTCATCCGCTGGATCGCACCCAAATTCCGGGCTGTATTTTTACCCATCCGCAAGTGGCCAGTATTGGCTTAACTGAACAGCAAGCCAAAGCAGCGGGTTATTCAGTCAATATTGGCAAATTTCCATTTCAGGCCAACGGCAAAGCATTGGCTTTAGGCGCCAGCGCTGGATTTGTCAAAACCATTATCAACCGTGAAACGGGCGAATTGATGGGCGCACATATGGTTGGGCATGAAGTCACCGAGCATATTCAAGGTTTTGCAATTGCCAAGTACCTTGAAGCCACCGATGACAGTTTAGCTCAGGTGATTTTTCCGCATCCGACACTATCTGAAGCGATGCATGAATCTATTTTATCTGCCATGCAGCGCGCGATTCATATTTAAAACTATAGGTTTTTTAGGGCCTAATCGGAACGCATAGCGTTTTAACTAGGCCCTGAATAAGCCCATCCAAAGTACTTAAATCACATTTAAATAACATTCATTAGTGCTGCCGATTTTAGGCAGCCAAGCAATAATTTGGGAACAGTTATGAAAGCAGCGCGTTTTTATGATCGAGGCGATATTCGCATTGAAGATATTCCAGAACCGCAAGTGACCTCAGGCACTGTCGGCATTCAAGTGGCGTGGTGCGGTATTTGCGGAACGGACTTGCATGAATTTATGGAAGGCCCCATTTTTATTCCACCGTGCGGGCATCCGCATCCTATTTCGGGTGAGTCTGCGCCAATTACCATGGGGCATGAATTCTCTGGTGTGGTCTATGCGGTCGGTGACGGCGTAGATGATATTCAGGTTGGACAGCATGTGGTGGTTGAGCCGTATATCATTGCCGATGATGTGCCGACAGGGCCAGAAGATAACTATCATCTATCGAAAAATATGAACTTTATTGGCTTAGGCGGGCGCGGCGGTGGCTTGGCTGAAAAAATTGCAGTGCAGCGCCGCTGGGTACACCCCATTTCCAATTATATTCCGTTGGATCAGGCAGCTTTAATTGAGCCTTTGTCGGTTGGGCATCATGCCTATGTCCGCAGTGGTGCAAAAACTGGAGACATTGCTTTGGTTGGTGGTGCAGGGCCAATTGGTTTATTGCTTTCCGCTATTTTAAAAGCCAAAGGTTTAACGGTGATCATTACCGAACTGAGCGCCAAGCGGAAGGAAAAAGCCAAAGAAGCTGGTGTTGCCGATTATGTGCTTGATCCGTCGGAAGTCGATGTGGTTGCAGAAGTCATGAAAATTACCGCTGACCGCGGTGTGGATGTGGCCTTTGAATGCAGCAGTGTCAATAAAGTCATGGATACTTTAGTGACTGCAATTAAGCCGACAGGCGTGTTGGTCATTGTTTCGATTTGGAGCCATCCTGCTACAGTCAATGTGCATAGCGTGGTGATGAAAGAGCTAGATATCCGCGGCACAATTGCCTATGTCAATGACCATCAGGAAACTATTAAATTGGTTGAACAAGGCAAAATTAATTTAGCGCCATTTATTACCCAGCGTATTGCGCTGGATGATTTGGTTTCGGAGGGTTTTGAAACGCTTATTCACAACAATGAATCGGCAGTTAAAATTATTGTTCATCCGTAGCAGATTTAAAAAACAAGATTAAAGCGCGTCAAACAAGCTATGACTTAAAAAGTACAGGAAAATGAATAAGCAGTGGGGATAGTGAGGGTTTGACGCAAATAAACTGCAATATAAAAGGAACGTATTATGCCAAGAGGTTTAAATAATAAAGTCGCTCTAATTACAGGTGCAGCACAAGGGATTGGTCGTGGTATTGCCTTACGCTTAGCGCAAGAAGGCGTACATTTGGCTTTGGTGGATTTATCAGTAGATAAATTAAAAAAAGTGCAGACTGAGGTTGAAGCATTGGGGGTAAAAGCGACAATTTTTAATGCCGATACAGGGTCTGTTGATATTTCAGCCATGCATTGCGTTATTCGCTAAAACAACACAAACAAGGCATGAAATGCAGACAATGGTGACCCCCTTGTTAAATTTCATAACGAAGTTTGGGGAAGTTTTAGCTATAACCCTATGGGGCAGGGACATTTTTTGTCGCTACTGCGTTATGTTTTACTCATTTAGAATGACTAAATTTCGCTAAACATGCCTTGTATCGCCTAAAAATGTCCTCTGTCGCAAGCATCTGTGAAATATCAACAGGCCCTAGTCAACTGGAGCAGATTACCCACGCCATTGACTACGCAGAGCAGCATCTGGGTGGCTTCGATATTATGATTAATAATGCGGGTATTGCTCAAGTGCAGGCAATCAGTGATGTGAGTCCAGAAGAGTTCCGCAAAATTACGGATATTAATGTTGGTGGCGTGCTGTGGGGTATTCAGGCTGCTGCCAAGAAGTTTATTGAACGTCAGCAAAAAGGGAAAATTATTAATACCGCATCTATTGCAGGGCATGATGGCTTCGCTTTGTTGGGTGTGTATTCCGCGACTAAATTTGCCGTACGTGCATTAACGCAAGCAGCAGCAAAAGAATATGCCAGTCATGGCATTACTGTAAATGCCTATTGTCCGGGTATTGTGGGTACAGACATGTGGGTGGAAATTGATAAGCGGTTTTCTGAAATAACAGGTGCACCGATGGGTGAAACCTATAAAAAATACGTTGAAGGAATTGCTTTAGGTCGAGTGCAAACACCCGAAGATGTGGCGGCACTGGTTGCATTTTTAGCCAGTGAGGATTCTGACTATATTACAGGGCAATCCATTTTAACCGATGGCGGGATTGTATATCGCTAAGCGTGGGTGACAAACAACAACCCGTTGTATTTGCATCATGATGCAGCTGGTTGAATGACAACTAAGCATTAAAATCTAGTTTTTCAGAATGCTAACCATGATTTTTGTTGTCTCACAGTAGGCAAAGAAAAGTGGGCGATAAAAATAATAGGACAGAAGCATGCGGATTTTTCTAAATGGCGTAGCAAAACAGATTACTCACAGTAATCTTTTACAACTGATTCAGGATTTGCAACTTGAGGGTAAGCGTTTTGCTGTTGAGCATAATCACAGGATTATTTCAAAATCTCAACTTCAACATATTCTCTTGCAAGATCACGATTGTATTGAAATTATTCATGCCGTAGGTGGCGGTTAATTCGGAGCGTACATGGAAGACGACACACTTATTATTGGTTCAAGAACATTTAAGTCACGTTTATTGGTAGGAACTGGGAAATATCAGGACTTAAAGGAAACAGATTTAGCCATTCAAGCCAGTGGTGCAGAAATTGTTACGGTGGCGATTCGCCGTGTCAATATTGGCCAACATGCTGACCAACCCAATTTATTGACAGTTCTTGCGCCAGATAAATATACCATTTTACCGAACACCGCAGGGTGTTTTGACGCGCAGAGTGCTGTGCGTACCTGTATGTTGGCGCGTGAACTGTTGGATGGACATAACCTCGTCAAGCTTGAGGTTCTAGGTGATGAAAAAACACTTTATCCAAATGTTATCGAAACGCTAAAAGCTGCACGGACATTGATTGATGATGGTTTTGAAATTATGGTGTATACCTCGGATGACCCAATTGTTGCTCAAGAATTAGAAAGCATGGGCTGTGTTGCAATTATGCCTTTGGGGAGTTTAATTGGCTCTGGATTGGGGATACTCAATCCGCATACACTTTCAATTATTAAAGAAAATGCCAAAGTTCCTGTATTGGTCGATGCGGGTGTGGGAACAGCAAGTGATGCTGCTATTGCTATGGAACTAGGCTGTGATGGTGTACTCATGAACACCTCAATTGCGGCAGCACAAAATCCGATACTGATGGCATCGGCAATGAAAAAAGCCGTTGAAGCTGGGCGTGAGGCTTTTCTTGCTGGGCGTATGCCACGTAAACGTATGGCGAGTGCCAGTTCACCTGAAACTGGCTACTTTTTCTATAATAAAAGTTGAATTATTGGGGGCAGCATTGTCTCAATTTTATCAAGTCAGTCATATCTCTATATGACTGACTTGATTGTTTTAATATTTAGCTTTTAGTGTTAACAGGAAACTTCTTGGTTCACCATAGAAACTGCCATAGCCTGGCTCGCCAATGGTACTGTAATAACGTTTATCAAAAATATTATTCAGATTGAGCGCTAAATTGAGGTTGGGATTAATTGCATAAGCCGCTCGTAATGACCAAAGTGCATATTTAGGTTGCACGACTTGCATTTCAGTCCATGCCCCATCATATTTTCCTGTTAATGGGTTATATGCTTGAACCCAACCATCTTTATAGTTTTCACTTTGGGCTGTTACGCCACCACCAACTTCAAGCCCTTCCACGAGTTGATCTAATTTGTAATTGGTCCAAACTTTAACGAGATGTTTAGGTGTGTAACTATTCAAAGGCTTACTGGTATTGTTTTTATTTTCATTGTCATTATAAGTATAGCCTACAGAAATGTCCCACTCAGGGGTGATGTTGCCATTTACTTCAACGTCAAAACCTTTGCTTTCATATGAACCACTATCGATATAACAGCAAGGGCTGCTCCATGTACCACTTATTCTAGTACCTTCTCCTTCTTTCTTGACCTGATATAAAGCCAAACTTGTATTTAATTGATCATTAAACAAGGTCGATTTGATCCCAATTTCATAGTTGGTGCCTGTAATCGGATCTAAAGGTTGATTGTTAACATCCAATAAGTTGGCTTGGCTTTTATAAATTTCCGCTGAACTTGCATACAGTGTTGTTCTATCAGTCACATCATAAACAATGCCAAAATAAGGAATAAATAGTTTGTCTTGTAATGTCTTGGTATCGGGGTTGGTGCCAGTGAGGGCTTTAAAATTATGAACATTATTATCATCTTTTAAAATATAGCGTCCACCAGCAATCAGCGCAAGATTTTCAACTGGACGGAAACGTAAGGAACCATATAAACCCGTTTTTTTATTGGTTGTTTTATTTATTCTTTCCCAGTCGGTTGGCGGATAAGACCATTCTGGCGGAGCAACATGTTCAAAAGCATTACCATTTCCATAGTAAATCCAGTTCTCTTTAAAATCTTTGGTGCTGTTACTGTGGTCAATACCTAAAATGACATCATGCTTTTGATTAAATAAATTGAAACTCCCTTGTAGGTTCAAATCGACAGTGGTTTCTTTAAAATCAGTTTTACTTTGATTACGCCACCATTGGCTTTCAAGGGTTCCATAATCAACAGCGCCTTCCATTTCAGCAGTATTAATTCCATCATCACCGATATTGTGACGGACATTAAATTGTGTTTTCCAGTCATCATTAAATACGTGTTGTACGTTTGCAAACAGAGAAATATTTTCACGTTCCATCCATCCCCAAGGTGCGCCCATGGTGGTACTACGTGGTAAATTCAAATCTGCACCATCTTGCCAACGCGGTAAACTGGCATTAAAGGCATCGGTTTTATCTTTTTGGTAACTTGCACCTGTAAATAAAGTGGTTTGTGGACTCAGCTCAAAGTTGAGTGCCCCGTATAACATTTCACGGCGATTATGGGTCGGTTTGTAAAAAAAGTCTTGGTCTTGTAAAACTGCAACAGCACGGCCTTGAATGGTTTGCTCAGTATTTAACGCGCCTGTGCCATCAATTTCAGCACGATAATTATTCCAGCTGCCTATGCTGAGAGTAGAATTGATTTCAGTTTCAGCCTTGGGGCGTTTTGAGGTGAGATTAATGACTCCGCCAGCTTCACCTGCACCAAATAATCCGTCAGCACCACGAAGTAAAGCCACTGATTCATATTGCGCCATGTCTGCGTTATTATTTCGATCTTGAACGCTTGATGTACCACCGCCATCGTAACGGATATTTTCTATTTTTAGACCCCGAGAACTATAGTTGTTGTTTAACCAAAGTTGTTCTCGTGTCACGCCTGTGGTTTGCAGCATGACATCATCTAACGTTTTTAAACCTTGTTGATCCATACGCTCACGCGAAATGACCGTTACAGATTGAGGTATTTCTTTTAAATTTTGTGCGGATTTACCGACATTCACCTGTTTTTTGTCAGAAGCTGCAACCATGGAAATGGTGGGTAATTGTGATACACCCAATTCATTTTTGCTGCTAGATACTCGGTTTTGACTGTCTAAATGTGCAGCTTGGCTATGAATCGGTGCTAATTGAACGACTGGAGCATCTTGAGGTGCAGTAGCTACTTTAGCTTGAATACTATATCCACCACTGGCTATTTTTACTGGCTCTAATTGATGTGGTGCTAACAATAATGCCAAAGCTTGCTCAGTTGAATAGTGACCGTTTAAGCCTGAACTTTGCAATTTAGAAAGAGTAGCGGAATCATAGCTAATGGTAATACCTGACTGGATAGCCAACGCTGTTAAAGCTTGATCAAGTGATTTTTTTGCAATGGAAATATTATGCTCAGTCGCTGCATATATAGATGTCGTTGTCATGCTACATACAGCGAGTGGCATGCCTAAAAAGATTGCACGGATAGCAAGAGCCAAGGCATTATTTGCTCGATATTCCTTCATGAGATTTCTCGTCTGAGAGTATGTTTATCTATAAGTCGGACAAGAACAAATAAAAGCTCATTTTTATGTAGTTTTTTTTAATTTATAATTTAATTGAACTAAAACTCTAGGTTTTATAAAAATAGGCATCTAAAGATGCCTATTAAAAAGCGCCAATAGCGTTAACTGTTACCAGTCATATTTCAGCCCAACTCTAAAGTTTATTGGCGCGCCATAATAGCTATTTCCTGTCGTTAAATAATACTTTTTATCAAAAAGATTATTTAGATTTAAGTTTGTCGTCAAATTATTCGTGATTTTATAACGCGCCATTAAATCCACAACACTATATTCACTTTGTGTGAACTTTCGATCCGCAGAATGGATTTCATTTTGCCAACGTATGCCACCGCCTACAGTCAACGCTTCGTCAAAATAGGGTAGTGTGTATGTTGTAAATAGCTTGGCCGTGTTATTTGGGATATTGGTATTGAGTGCATCACCTTTACTATCTTTAGATATATTTCGCGTAAAACTGCTCGAAATTTGCCATACATCTGTAATTTTACCAGTGGCTTCCACTTCAAAACCTCTGCTTTCTGTCCCTGATTCAGCACGATAAGCCTGTGATCCATCAGGAGCGAAAACATTTGTGATTGCAATGGCTTTATTATCTTCTTGAGTCTGATAAATGGCAGCACCAATGTTTAACTGGTTATCAAAAAATTCACCTTTAAGCCCCAGCTCAGTACTATTACCAACTAGGGGGTCAATATAACTTCCTGTAATGGTTTTTCTATCTTGCGGAGAAAAAATATTGGTGTAACTGGCATAGGCTGTCCAATAGTCTGTGAAATTATATGTGACTCCAATATAAGGAATGACTTCACCATTTTCTTCACGTGTTGTATAGGTTGTTTTATTGGTAGACGTAATATAACTTCCAGTTACTCGCTCCCAATCTTCAACACGAGTCCCTAAAATAATGGCTAAATCATCTATTGGTTTTAAACGTACTGCGCCAAAGATGGATTGGCTGCGGTCATCACCACTATACCAGCCATCAATTTGAGTCGCAGGGCGGTTTGGTGTAGCACCATTCCAAGTGAAAATATTGTCTAAATCTCCAACCCAAGTCATGCCATTATTCCAGCCAGAATAAGTTGGACGTTTATTTTCACTTTTGGTATAGGTGGTTCCTAAAACAACGTCATGGGTTTGATTAAACAAATCAAATGAACCATTGAGCGTTAAATTAAATAAATCTTGGGTAGGGCGATAATCCCAACGAGTTGCATAAAGCATGGCACCACTGCCTGTGGCTTTATTTATGCCATTTCGTGAATAGGTATACCCTACAACTTCATCTGAATCGGTGATCGTTCGGGAAATAACCCCTTTGAGTTTCCATCGGTCATTGAGTTGATGGTCAATATCAGCAAAATAAGCAGTTGTTGAGCGATCTGAGGAGGTCCAACTTGCTGCGGCTGAGTCTGAACGAGACCAGTTAATCAAGGATCCATCGCTATAAAAACTGGGTAAACCGCCACGTGCGATACCTGAAATATCAATTTGTTGATAACTGACACCAAAACTCGCTTTGGTTTGATCGGTTAAATCTGCTTCTACCACGCCATAAGCCACTTTGCGTTCTTCACTAAAGCGGTCAATATAAGAATCACCATCTTGATAGGCCAGTACCGCGCGACCTCGAATGCTGCCAGATGCATTTAGTGGAGATGACACATCAATGTCTGTTCGATAGGTATCCCAAGAACCGACATCTGCACTTATAGAGGCTTTGAAGTCTTGTAATGGTTTTTTTCTGACCATATTAATACTTGCACTGGCTGTACCAGCTCCAGTCATTAATCCATTTGCACCACGAACCACTTCAACGCGGTCAAACAGTGCCATATCCTGACTTTGGAAAATGCTTGAATATGAATTAAGTAGCTTCACACCATCGAGTAAATAGCTATCTACTTGTTGACCACGTGCATAAATCGGCGAGTTATCACTACCGATGTTCCCACCCTGATTGATCGTCAAACCCGCAGCTTGATTAACGACATCTGTCAATTGTGTTAGATTTTGATCTTTCATTTGCTGATTAGTAATGACACTAACCAATTGCGGTGTTTCTTTTAAACTAAGTGCCAAGCCTGTGGAAGCCGTGGTTGCTTTTGCCGTATATGAACCAGAACCCTCAGTAGTTAAAGTCTTTTCTTGATTGGCTGTTAAAGAGATGGTTGCCAATTGTGCCGAATCTGTTCCTGTCGCGGGTCGTTCATTTGCTTGATGCTGAGTGGTGACTTGAGGCTTTTCTGTATTGGTTTTAGCTTGAATGCTATAGCCACCACTCGCAATTTTCACGGAATTTAACTGATGCGGTTGCAGTAATAAAGCTAAGGCTTGATCTACAGAATAATTTCCCTTAAGTGCTATGCTCTTTATTTTCGACAGAGAGGCGGTGTCATAACTAATGGTTGTTCCTGTTTGAATAGCGAGCTGTTTAAGAGCTTGGTCAAGGGATGTAGAAGCAATAGAAATAGAATGCACATTGGCAGCATAGATAGCGCTGGTGGTAAAGCTGGTTACAACCAAGGGCATACCCCATAATACTGCCCGTATCGCTATTGCCAAGGTACTTTTTGCCTGATAATCCGTCATGCGCTTTCTCGATTAAGAGTGTATTTCTCTATAAGTCGGATGTCGCAGAAAAAAAGGTCAAATCTTTATTTATTTTTAATCTTCAAAAGATAAGGACTATAAAAATTCAGCTCAAGTTGATGTGTATAAGCCAATGTTTCTAAGCTTTGCTGTGTATTTTTGAGTGAGAAAACACCAGATACAGGTAGTGCTTTAAGACTCTCATCCAGAAAATAAGTTCCTTTCCTATAACGGTAGAGTTCAGATAAAACTTTTTCTAAAGGCCATTTTTCAACCACTAAAAGTCGTTGCGTCCAATAAGGACGATCATTTTGAAGTACGATTGATTTCGAAATATTATTGTCATCAAAAACAACGCGATGACCTTGCTGAATAATACGGGTTTCTGTCAGCTGATCGGCGTGTATGGCGACAGCATGTTGATAAACACTTACTTTTGTTTTGTGACTATTTTCCTGACGGACAGTAAACTGTGTACCTAAAGCTTCAACTTGACCATCCTGTGTCTCCACAATAAAAGGACGATGCCTTTTTTGATCCTTAGCGGTTTGAATATAAACTTCACCTTCTATTAACTTAACCTGACGTTTTTGTGCTGAAAATTGAATATTGACATAACTGTTACTGGATAAAATCAGTTGTGAACCATCTTCTAATAGCACTGATTTAATTTCACCCACTTCAGTGTGATAGTCCGCTTGCCATTTTGCCCATGGAAAACAAGATGCCATGAATCCAAGGAAAAATAGTCCTGAAAGGCTAAATACAATATTTCTTTTGAGTGACGAATGAAATTTTTGTTCGGAATTCACCAACAGTTCAGGTTGGAAGTTTGCTGGAAGGTTAGATAGGCCGTGCGTCAGTCTTTCGATTTGCTGAATGGCTAAGGCATTTTGTTTGTTTTCTACTTTCCACTGCTCGAATTGTTGACGTTGCAATTCAGTGACTTCTCCTGAATGTAACAAGACTAGCCAATCTGTAGCTTCATCTATAACATGTTCAGGAATGGGCTGAGAAGCAGACATAAAGACCCGTGGTAAATTGAATTAATGTTCAGAATTATAAAGATTTATACAGGCGAGAAAAGCCAGTTTCATATCACGTTTTACCGTTGCTTCAGAAATATTTAACTTTTCAGCAATGGCGTAATAGGTCAGACCATCCAATTGTGACAATAAAAAAACTTGAGCTGTACGTTGTGGAAGTTTTTCTAGCATTAAATGAACTTGGTATAACGTTTCCCGAATACACACTTCATGCTCAGCAGAGGGATAAAATTCTTCGGGTAAATGAGCCAGTGCTTCTAAATATAAACGTTCAATATGTTGACGACGCCAATGGTCAATAATCACATGTTTTGCTATACCCATTAACCAAGCTTGCGGTTCTTTAATACTGGTAAAACAATAATTACTTTTTAAAGCGCGATAAAAAACTTCCTGACTTAAATCTTCTGATTGATGGTGATGCTGAAGTTTATGCTTAAACCAAGACAATAAGGTTGTTTGATGCGTTTGATAAACATGGCTCAGCCAGAGCTGTTTTTGTACATTCAGATTCATAGTTTTGCCTATTGGCTTGGCGACAACAATCCTAAAATTTGTACTGAAAATTAGGAGGTAATGATTTACCTGATAATCTTAATAATAATCATTCTTAAACGCAACAACTAAAAGTTACAAATCGCAACATTTGTGATGAGCTTTTTTTTTATTTCACTCGTCTTAGTAGTAAATGCCAGTAATGGCTGTACAGCAGTTTCTGCATGTTAGTAGTGAATAGATAAATGAAGCCCATGATTTTTAGACTGAATGATCAGCAGCATTACCGCTTTATGGTACTGCTGCGTATTTTGCTTGCCTCTTTGGGCGGTTTTTGTATTGCCAATTTAACCGTGCCAGTCATTGGACTAATGTTTCCAGAGCAATTGGCGCTTGCTGTATATGCTGGATTGCAACTGAGTTTTGTGGTGTGGCTGGTTTTTATCTTGGCCATATTCAGTATTAAAAATGCGTTTCATGCGTTCTGCCTGACTTTAGGCTGCATTGCGGGTTTAGGTTTATTGGCAGTATTACTCAAGCCGTGGGGAACGCTATGAAGGAAGGCTTCCGCCAGTGCATGGCTTGGCTACATACATGGACTGGCTTAGTGGTCGGCTGGGTGCTGTTTTTTGTATTTTTAACTGGAACAGCAGGCTATGTGCAGATTGAACTGACGCGCTGGATGCAGCCAGAAAGGGCTATGCAGGTTGCAGCCGTTCCAGCTGAAGCAGATCAATTGGACAAAGCTTATGCTTATCTGAAACAGCAGCCAGAAGCACAGCAGGCTGAGCGTTGGGGCATCAATTTACTGTCAAATGCGCGGGGCTGGGATGAATTCTCTGTGAACTGGTCGTTGCCTGCGCAGAAAGGTCAGCGCTACAGTGAATACCATACTCAAGTTTTGGATATAAACACTGGACAGCCGCCAGTACAGCAGCTCAAGCCGCGGCAAACCGCTGGCGGAGATGCGCTATACCGCATGCATTATGCTTTGCATTATCTGCCTTATGACTGGGCCATCCGCATCGTCGGGATCTGTACCATGTTCATGTTCGTGGCGATTATTTCGGGTGTCATCACCCACAAAAAGATTTTCAAGGACTTTTTCACTTTCCGTCCCGCAAAAGGTCAGCGTTCATGGCTGGATGCGCATAATGTCATCAGCGTGATTGCTTTGCCGTTTTATTTGATGATCACTTATAGTGGGCTGATTTTCTTTGCCAATGCCTATATGCCATTTGGTGTGCCGATGGTCTATGGTTTTGGCGAGAAAAATTCAGAGCGCTACTATGCAGAACTGTATCCTAACTCACGCTTTGGTGCAGAGACTTCTATCGCTTCGCAGTCGATGGGACAGAACGCGCAGCTTTTTGTGCCAATCCAACCTGTATTGCAGCAGGCGCAGCGGGAATGGGGAGCGCATAGCATTGGCAGCGTGAATTTCTATCCAGCCAAAGGTGAAGTACCTGCCAAAGCAGAGTTCTATCAAATCAGCCATGACAGCATTGCTAGACAACGCACCTCGCTAAATTTTGATTTATCCAATGGGAAAAAAATTGCTGACAATCCATCCAATCAGGACAAAGCACCAATGCAATTTGCCACGACTGTATTGGGATTACATGAAGGCTCTTTTGCCTCACCGCTAATTCGGATTTTGTATGTCATCACAGGACTGTTGGGTACAGCGATGGTTGCGACAGGTTTAGTGTTGTGGACAGTAAAGCGTAGGCCAAAACAGCTAAAGGCCGAACGTATGAGCTTTGGTCATGCACTGGTGGAGCGATTGAATATTGCCATGATTGCGGGGCTACCTTTAGCGATTGCCGTATATTTTTGGGCCAATCGTTTAATTCCAGCACATCTGGCTGATCGGGCCGCTTGGGAAATCCACAGTTTATATATCACTTTGGCGCTAAGTTTTCTTTATGCGCTGTGCAGGCCAATTGTACGCGCTTGGCTGGAAATTCTGAGCACTGCTTCCCTTGCTTATTTGTTACTGCCGCTGCTGAATGCGCTGACGACAGAACGGCATTTGGGGGCTTCGCTGGCACATCAGGACTATGTGCTGGCCAGTATTGACCTTGGCTTTGTGTTTTTAGGCAGTGTTCTGGCTTGGGCTGCCTCTAAAGTTTGGCTAAAGCGTGAAGCAATTTTAAAAAAGTCCGTAGCCAAGGCCAAGCGCCTGCCAAAACAAACTCAAGCTGCTGCGGTTCAGGTCAGTGAGGAGCTGCCATGAGCCTTGATGCAGTCAATATTTTAACTGCCTGCGCGCTTTGCTATTTGGGCATGTTCGCATTGAACCTTTCTATGGAACGCAATGCCAAATTAGTCCTGAACCGTGTGCTTCCTTTCAGACTGGCCAAGCTCAGCTATGGTTTAGGCTGGTGCAGTTTATTACTTGCATTATGTGCTGGCATTTTCGCATGGGGCTGGGCGGTCGGCATTACGGCATGCTTTGGCATTGCCACTGCGGCCGCAGGCTGCATCGTTTTTATTCAGTCTTATCGACCTTGGCTGAATTTACATTTTTCTGTAGTCCTGCTGTGTTTGGCGCTTGGGCTGCAATTTTTTCGAATATATGGGTAAGCGTTGTTCATGAGTGATCTAACTGAAAATTTAAACCACCAAAAAAAGCCTCTTGCCCCTAAATTTAAATATTTAACTGGATTGATTCTTATTCTGGCTTTGGGCGCAGGCTATGGGTATTGGGCAGCCGCATCTTCTAAGCCTACAGAGGAGTTTAGCCAATGGAGTAAGCCTGTTCCAGTGCGGGTCGTTGCGGTTGAGCGCCGTGATTTAAGCGTTGAATTAAAAGCCATTGGCACGGTTATTCCTGCGCATACGGTAAATGTTCAGAGTCAGGTTTCGGGCACGTTGCAACGTATTTATTTTCAGGAAGGCCATTTGGTTAGCAAAGGTCAATTGCTAGCGCAAATTGATCCTGCGCCTTTTCAGGTGGAATTGGCTCAGGCGCAAGGCACGCAGCAGCAAAATTTGGCGCAGCTGCGCAATGCCGAAACTGAGCTGGCGCGCTATCAATTGCTATTTAAGCAGGACTCGATTGCGAAACAACAGGTGGAGCAGCAGCAGGCTTTGGTGAATCAACTGAAAGGACAAATTCAGGCCAATCAGGCACAAGTGGATGCCGCGAAACTGCAATTGTCTTATACCAAAATTTATTCTCCCATTGCAGGGCGAGTTGGATTTAAGCAAAAGGATGCCGGTAATTTAATTCAGGCCAATGAAGAAGCTGGCTTAGTCACCGTGACGCAGGTTCATCCAATTTATGTGCAGTTTGCGGTGGCGGAAAACTATTTAGACACCTTGCGCACAGCAGCCGGCAAAGGGCAAAAAGCGCAAGTCAGCGTATGGGACAAAGCCGAACAAAAGCAATTGGCTTTAGGACAGGTACAGGCTTTGGATAACCAGATCGACCTCAATACTGGCACATTAAAATTAAAAGCGGTATTTGATAACCGCGATGATGCGCTGTTTCCGAATCAGTTTGTCAATATTCGCTTGAATGCCCAAACCATTCGGGATGCGGTCAGTATTCCGAATGATGCTATTCAGCATGGTGCAAAAGGCACTTATGTCTATGTGATTAATACTCAAAATAAAGCTGAAATACGCATGCTGAAGTTGGGCGTGACTTCGCAGGGCCAAACCGAAATTTTAGCTGGGCTAAATGGAACAGAACGTGTGGTCTTAGAGGGGATAGATCGGCTATCGGATGGGCAGGAAGTACAAATTGTGCAGAACAGTCCGCAAGCGGTTGTTTCAATTCCACCGACTGCTGGATAAAGCATGAATATTTCACGTTTCTTTATTCTGCGCCCCGTTGCCACAATGCTGCTGATGCTGGCGTTACTGTTCAGTGGGCTGCTGGTATGGCGTCTTCTACCAGTTTCCGCCTTGCCACAGGTGGATTATCCGATTATTCAAATTTATACCTTTCAGCCGGGTGCCAATCCAGATACGGTGCAGCGCACGGTGACGGTGCCGTTAGAACGGGAAATGGGCAAAATTGCGGGCTTGAAGCAAATGTCTTCGAACAGTTCAGTCGGAGCATCGGTCATCACGCTGCAATTTGAATTAAGCGCAGAACTGGGTGTGGTGGAGCAGGAAGTACAGTCAGCACTCAGCACAGCCAGCAGCAAACTGCCTAGTGATTTACCTACACCACCAATTTATCGCAAAGTTAATCCAGCCGATGTTCCGGTTATTACGCTGGCGGTCAGCTCCAAAACTTTACCGCTCACTACTGTCTATGACATGGTAGATACACGGGTTGCGCAAAAACTGTCACAGCTTTCAGGGGTTGGTATGGTCAGCCTTGCTGGCGGGCAGCGTCCAGCCATACGGGTGCAGATGAATCCTGCTGCTTTGGCGGCTTATAAAATGAGCGCTGAGGATGTCCGTGCAACAATTAATGTGGCCAATACCAATCAGCCCAAAGGCAGTTTTGATGGGCCTTACCGCACCACCATGCTAGATGCCAACGACCAAATCCGCTCTATTACGGATTATGAAAATCTGATTTTACGCTGGAACAGCGGCGCACCGATCCGCCTAAAAGATGTCGCGAAAGTGATTGAAGGCAGTGAAGACCGATACATGGCGGCATGGGCGGACAGCCAGTCTGCCATTCTGGTTAATGTGCAGCGTCAGCCGAATGCCAATGTTATTCAGGTGGCGGATCAAATTAAGCAGGTTTTGCCAGAACTACAGCGTAATCTGCCTAAAAATGTGCAAATTAGGGTACTGACAGACCGCACGGAAAGCATCCGCAGCGCCATTCAGGATGTACAGAAAGAGCTGGTATTTGCAGTTTGCCTTGTGGTGATGGTGACGTTCCTGTTTTTAAGAAACCTGTCTGCCACTATTATTCCGAGCATTGCGGTGCCACTGTCAATCATCGGCACCTTTGTGCTGATGCATTTTCTTGGCTTTTCGGTCAATAACCTGACGTTGATGGCTTTAACCATCGCTACAGGATTTGTGGTGGATGATGCCATTGTGATGCTGGAAAATATTGCACGGCACCGCGAATTGGGGAAAAGTCTGCTACAGGCTGCGCTCAAAGGGTCGAGGGAAATTGGATTTACCTTAATTTCTTTAACTATTTCGCTGATTGCCGTGCTGATTCCTTTGTTATTTATGGGCGATGTTGTTGGTCGGCTGTTCCATGAATTTGCTGTGACTTTAGCAGCGGCAATTGGCTTATCACTTATTGTATCTTTAACTTTGACCCCGATGATGTGCGCTTATTTGCTTAAAGATGCAAAACATGCGCCACGCCGTAGCCGCTGGAGTTTGGATCGGATTATTCAGCGCTATGGTAAGGCACTGCAATGGGTATTTCAGCATCAGGCACTAATGCTTGCGGTGATGCTTGGCACCGTAGTTTTGGCTGGCGCATTGTACTGGATCATTCCTAAAGGTTTTTTCCCCATACAGGACAGTGGGGTCATACAGGTGGTGACCGAAGCACCAGATGATATTTCCTTTACGGCGATGGGTGAACGGCAGCAGGCACTGGCCAGCCAGATTTTAAAAGACCCTGCGGTTGAGAGCTTATCTTCATTTATCGGCATTGATGCCAATAATCCAAAACTCAGCAATGGACGCATTCTGATTAACCTGAAAGCGCATGCCGAGCGCGACAGTGCAGATCAGGTCATAGCGCGCCTGAAACAGCAGTTCAGCCATGTGCAGGGAATTAAAGGCTGGATGCAGCCGGTGCAGGAGCTCAGCATTGAGGACAAAATCAGTCGGACTCAATACCAGCTAAGTGTGACCGCAGCCAAAGTGGAAGATTTGCAGCAGTTTAGTCCTATCTTTGTCGAAGCTCTACGGCAGCAGCCAGAGTTCTCGGACGTTGCTAGTGAAGACGGCGGTCAAGGTCTGAAAGCATTTATTGATGTCAACCGCGATGCGGCTGCGCGTTTAGGCTTGAGTATTGAAGATATCAGCCGAGCCTTGCAAAATTTGTTTGCGCAGCGCCAAATTGCCACTTTATATACGCAGGCGAATCAGTACCGCATTGTGCTGGAACTTGACCCCAGCTTGACGCAAGGCATTGATGCGCTGAATCAAACCTATATTCAAAATGCCAGCGGTGAGCCAGTGCTGCTCAGTTCCGTGGCTGTGGTTGTGCAAAAGCGCACTCCAGTTCTTTTGCAGCAGCAGGCGCAGTTCCCCGCCCATAGTGTGTCTTTCAATTTAGCATCGGGAGTTTCCCTTGGTGAAGGCATTCAAGCCATTCACCGTGTTGAAGATTCTCTGAATCTGCCAGCAGAGGTCAACGTGCAGTTACAGGGCGCAGCAGCGGCCTTTGAAAACTCATTGCAGCATACCTTTTGGCTGGTGCTGGCAGCCATTGTGACCATGTATCTGGTGCTGGGCATGCTGTATGAAAGCTTTATTCATCCAATTACCATTCTTTCGACCTTGCCTTCAGCGGCCATTGGTGCGCTGCTGGCGCTGTTTATAGTTGGCCGTCCACTGGATATGATTGCTTTAATTGGCATCATTCTGCTGATTGGCTTGGTCAAAAAAAATGGCATTATGATGGTGGATTTTGCCTTAGCAGCACAGCGTAATGACGGTCTCTCAGCGCAGCAGGCGATTTATCAAGCTGCCTTAATGCGCTTCAGGCCAATTTTGATGACCACGCTGGCAGCTCTCGTTGGAGCCATTCCTCTGATGCTGGCTTCAGGTTCTGGTGCTGAACTGCGCCAGCCTTTGGGCATTGTGATGGTGGGCGGCTTGATTTTAAGCCAGTTGCTGACATTATTCACCACACCCGTAGTTTATCTGTTCTTTGACCGCTTGCAACAAGCCCAGTCGGCAGTGCCAGCCATGAATGAAACGGGAGATGCGCCTTGAGCCTACTTTCCACTTTTATTCACCGTCCAGTGGCCAGTGTTTTACTGGCAATCGCGATTGTGCTGCTGGGTATATTGGCCTATTTTCGCTTGCCAGTCGCGGCCTTGCCGCAGGTAGATATTCCAACTATTGTGGTTCGGGCCAGCTTGCCAGGGGCCAGCCCTGAAAGTATATCGGCTACGGTTGCCGCACCACTGGAACGTGCCATGATGGGCGTTTCTGGGGTAAAAGGCATTAATTCATCTAGCAACCAAAATGCCACACAGGTGGTTTTACATTTCGACCTAGATACTGATATCAACGAAGCAGCGCGAGAGGTGCAAGCAGCCATTAATGCCGCCATGTCGCAGCTTCCTTCTGGCATGCCCAGTCCACCTGAATATTTTAAGATCAATCCGAGCCAAAGCCCGATTTTTTATTTGGCATTCAGTTCAAAGCATCTATCGGCTGGCAAGCTGTATGAAATTGCCAGCAATCAGTTACAGCCAAATTTGGCACAAATTAGCGGTGTTGGTGATGTCAGCATTGATGGGGCATCCATGCCAGCGGTGCGGATTACTTTAAATCCGAATGCGCTGATTTCGCAAGGCATATCACTGGAGCAAGTGCGTGAAGCAATTGTCAAAAGCAATGTGCAGCAGGCTTTGGGTGTGGTGGAAACTCAGCAGCTGCGCTGGCAGGTGGCGCTCTCGGCCAATTTGAAAAATGCTGCGGATTTTGCCAATTTGGTTATTCATCAGCATGGCCAGACCATCGTTCGCCTTAAAGATGTAGCCGAAGTTCAGGATGCGGTAGAGAACCGTTATGTCAGTGGTTTTCATAATGGTGAACCTGCGGTGATTCTTAAAATCAGCCGGCAGCCGAATGCCAATACCGTGGCTGTAATTGAAAAAATTAAACAGAAACTGCCGCAGCTACGTTCGCAGATTCCCGCCGATGCGCAGCTCAGCATTGTGATGGATGGTTCGGAAATGATCCGCGCTGGATTGAATGAAGCGCGTGATACTTTACTGTTTTCGATGCTACTGGTGATTATTGTGGTGGCGTTGATGCTGGGGCGTCTGCAAAGTGCTTTGGTTCCAAGCATTACGATGCTGGTTACCCTGATTGGCGCGTGCAGTTTGATTTATTTGGCGGGTTTTTCGCTGAATAATCTCTCCATTATGGCGGTAATTGTGGCGATTGGCTTGGTGGTGGATGATGCGATTGTGGTGCTGGAAAATATTGAGCGTCACATTGAACAGGGAGAGCCGCCTGTGCAAGCTGCCCTTAAGGGCATTCAGGAAGTCGGCATGACCTTAATTGCCATGAATCTGGCCTTGGCGGTGATTTTTATCTCCGTGCTGTTTATGGGCGGTGTGATCGAGCGGCTATTTAGGGAGTTTTCTTTAACGCTGGTATTTATCGTGCTTTTATCGGTTTTCATCTCGCTGGCACTGACACCAAGTTTGTCGGCACGCTGCCTGAAACCGCTTGAAAGCGCTAAACATAATGCTTTATACCGAATCAGCCAAGGCTGTATGCAGAAACTCAGCCAAGGCTATTTGCATTCCTTAAAATGGATGATCGGGCATAGCTATGTGGTAATTTTACTGTGGGGCAGTGCCATTGCAGCTTCGGTCTATCTATATCAGGCACTGCCGAAACGGGTACTGCCCGAACAGGACACTGGGCGCGTTGAAGCGTTTATCCGCGGTGATGACGGATTTTCTTTCCAGATTATGCAGCCGAAAATTGCGGCGTTTAGCCAAAGCCTGTTAAGCGATCCAGCAGTCAAAGATGTGATCGGCACATCGGGCGGTGCAGGCGGAACAACCAATTCCTTTTTAATGGTGAACCTCAAGCCTAAGGCCGAGCGTGAGGGTAAAGCTTCACATGAAATTGTCGAGCGGATGAAGCAAAATGCGCCGTGGCAGGCTGGCGCAGTTTTTTCAGCATGGGTTGAACAGGAGCTTGAACTGGATGATCCATTTTCCAGTAGCAGCGGTCAAGATCATATGCTACTGCTCCAGTCAGATAATATTGCACTATTACGTGAATGGGCGCCAAAAGTTACCCAAGCGATGCAGAAGCTGCCGCAGTTGGAAGAAGTGGAAACTACGGGCGATGAAGGCGCACAGCATGTCACGCTGGATATTGACCGTGAAGCAGCGCAGCGTTTGGGCGTGAATATTGAAAGCATTTCCAGCGTATTGAACAACTCATTTTCGCAGCGCCAAATTTCCACGATTTATAATCAAAGCAATCAATTTCATGTGGTGATGGAAGTTGATCAGCAGTTTACCCAGCAGCCAGAATCACTGACCAATGTGAAAATTCCAAATCAGCAAGGCGAATATGTGCCGCTCAGCAACTTCGCTACATGGTCTTATGGCATTAGTAATGATCGGGTTTACCGACGTAATCAGTATGCTGCCATGGGCATTGGCTATGTGGTGAAGCAAGGCTACAGTGCTGAACAGGCGGATGCAGCCATTCGCAGCCTTTTGCCAGAAATTATGCTGCCGAATGAGATTTTCATGACCGCAGACAAAGATGTAGAGGCAGAAAGCTTACAGGCAGGATTAAGTACACCATTACTAATTTTAGCAGTGATTGGTCTGATTTATATTCTACTGGGGGTGACGTATGAAAGTGTGATTCATCCCTTGACGATTTTATCCACGATTCCCGCGGTTGCCTTAGGTGCATTGCTGACGCTGTGGTTGTTTAATTTTCAATTCACCTTAATTGCACTGCTGGGTATGTTTCTGCTGATTGGCATTGTGGTGAAAAATGCCATTCTGCTGATTGATTTTACTTTGCAGGAACGCCGTGCAGGAAAATCTGCCCGTGACGCAGTCCTGTCGGCAGCGGCATTGCGCTTCCGCCCGATTTTAATGACCAATACAGCGGCTTTGCTGGGCGCTATTCCTTTGGCATTCAGCTGGGGTGAAGGTGCGGAACTGCGCCAGCCTTTAGGCGTGGTCATTGCTGGCGGCTTAGCGCTGGGGCAACTGCTGACGCTGTATACCACACCCATTATGTATTTGCTGTTGGAAAAAACAGCGCAGCAATTTCAACGATTAAATATAAAAAATGCCTTGAGCTTAGGAAAATAGGAACAATGTGGATGCAGAGTTTGCGCTATAAAAATGCAGTTTGCCTCAGTGGCTTAATGATATTGACAGCATGCGCTTCGACCGCTGTGCTGCGGCCACCAGAATATCAGGTGCCTAAGGTTCAGATAGATGAACAGTATAAATATGCCAGCCTAAACTGGATAGCAACCGATGCGCTACAGCCAATTGAGGCAGATTGGTGGCAGATTTATCATGACCCGACGCTCAGCCAACTGATACAGCAGTTGAATCAGGAAAATTTAAGCCTGCGACAGGCGGAAGCCCGTTTCCGTTATGCCAATGCATTGCTGGAACAACAGCGTGCTGTCCGCCAGCCGAGTTTGGCGCTGAATGCCTCTGCAAACCGCAGTGGCGGAAAAAATGCAGCTTCAAGTGGTCAATTCAGCAGCGAAATTCAGGCCAGCTGGATACCAGATGTATGGGGGCGAGTTGCAAAGGCTATAGAAGGACAGCAAGCCAATCTTGAAGCTTCTGGCGCAGAATTGCAGGCGGTCAAATTAAGCCAGCAGCTGCTGGCCACAGAAGCCTATTGGAATATTCGTGTATTGGATGCGCAAATCAATATTCTTCAGCAAACACAGCAAAGCTATGTCCGTTCAGTGCAGATTTTAAAGAATCAATATGCTGCTGGCATGATTGCGCGTGCAGATGTGATACAGGCCGAAACCCAGCTCAAACAGGTGCAGATACAGCAGCTTGAAAAGCAAAGAGAACGTAATTTGCAAGAAAATATTTTGGCTATTTTACAAGGTCTGGGCGTTGCTCAATTTCAACTGCTGCCACAAAAAATAGTATTTCAAGTACCGAAGTTGCCGACACAACTGCCTAGTCGTTTATTAATACAGCGACCTGATGTCATACGTGCTGAACGTGATTTAGCTGCGACCCATGCGCAGCTGGGATTGGCGCAAACTGCATGGCTGCCAGACGTTAGTATTGGTTTGAACAGCGCTGTGAACAGCCAGATTTTCAGTCAGTTGTTCCAGTCTCCGCAGTATTTATGGTCGGCTGGGCTAAAAGCCGCTGCTGTGCTATGGGATGGTGGTAAAAGAAAAGCCGACATCGCTGCCGCACAAGCAAATTATGATGAAAAATCTACAGCCTATAAACAGGCTGTGCTGACAGGCTGGAAAGAAGTGGAAGATGCGCTGATGCAGTCTGCCAGTTTCAGGCAGCAGCAGGCAGAGCAAGCTAAATTATCGGCGCTGGCTGTGGAAAATGAGCGAGTCGTTACACGGCGCTATAATGCAGGTTTGGTGAGCTATCTGGAAGTGGTGAGTGCTCAAAATTTAAGACTGCAAGCAGAACAGGCTGCTTTAGAACTCAAGCAGTTGCAGCTTAAAAATACAGCACAATTGATTGCAGCATTGGGTGGGAATTACGCTTTGTCTTAATGCTATTTTAATAAATAGAGTCCGCTGCCAATTCAGCCATATAGTGCATTTTAGTTAATCTTAGGGCACAAATAATGTCTGTTAGTTAAAAAATTTAGACATAAATTCTTTAATTTTGATTTTTCATGAAAAAATTTGTGATTTATGTAGGTTATCTAATGACTAAATTCTGCGAAATATACCTTACACATTAAAAGTACAGTATTGATGCGTAAATAGAATCTTATAGGCAATGCATGCATCAAAAAGAGCGCTCAGGCGCTCTTGATTTAACAAAGTTTAACTATTGAACCTCAGCCAAGAGTGCTTGCGCTGCCATTTTACCCAAAGTATTTGATGCCAAAGGACTGTCTCCGGTAATTAACTTACGGTCTTGAATACACTGTCCAGACATTTCTTTATTAACCACTTGGACACCCAACTTTTCTAAGCGATCTGCCAGTAACCAAGGTAATTCGCCCGGCATATAACCAATGTCCAAATTGGCTCCTTGATCCAGTGCATCGGGGAAAACACACATTTTATAACCTTTGAAAATATAGTTTTCGGGTGCTTCATTCAATGCAGCAGCCAATAAACCTGCTGGCCCATGACATAAGGAAATGACAAATTTATCTTTGGCTACTGCCCATTTTAGTAAGGTTTTTAAGTCTTCACTTTCTGGTAGAGCAATTAAAGCCCCATGTCCACCAGGAATAAGAACAGCCAAATAAGGAGAGTTGTCACCTAAACTGCTTTTCAATACATCTGCTAATTTTAAAGGTTTTTTAAACTGAGTTAAGTATTTTTGGAATGTTGCAGGCACGACAGCATCTTCATGTGGCATTGCCCACATTTCAAGTTTAACGGGATTGCCCGATAAAGTGGCAATGTCAATATCAAAGCCCGCACGGTCTAAATGGTACATCGGCAGTAAAGTTTCCACTGGATGATTGCCTGTAGAAAAAAACTTACCATTTTTCATCAATAAATAACGTTCATCGCTTGCGATCATCAGAATTTTTTTATGCCCAATATAAGGCGTTGGATAATCTGTTCCATCAAAATCAGTTTTACTGGCAGTGTATTGGGAAAGTGAATAAGGTGAAGGGAAAAAGGCATTATCTTCAGCTAAGTCAGGGGTTGGATTACGGTCTTGGCTGGTCTGTGCCATGCTGATTCTCCTTTGTTATTGCTTTATCATTTTCAATCTTGTTGCTAGAGTTCTGTCCCACAGCTCATCTATTTAGCATAACAAAGTTTAAAACAGGCTCTGTTTTAATATGTAAATGTATTCTTTAACTCACGACAGAATAAACATTTGGCAATAAAAAACCCTGACATCCTGTCGAGGTTTTATAGCGAAAAATTTAGGCTTCAAATAGAAATTACATTAAAAGTTTAATCGTTAAACCCACTAAAGCAGAACCGATGATGACCCTGAGCACACTTTGATTAAACTTAAATAATGCGGCTACCGCTAAAATAGCAATAATGGCAGAAATATAATCGAAATTCCCCTCAAAACCCTGTGGCCAAAGTACGTGGTAACATAAAAAGAGGGCCAAATTTAAAATGACTCCCACCACGGCAGCAGTAATGGCGGTTAAAGGGGCGGTGAATTTAATTTGATTATGCGTAGATTCTATAATAGGGGCGCCTGCTAAAATGAAGAAAAACGAGAAAATAAAAGTAAACCACGTGACGATGATTGCACCTAATGCACCTGCAATAAATTGATGTTCAGCCCCAAGCAGTGAATGGTTATAAGCTGCTAAGAAACCGACAAAAGCCACCACCATGATCAAGGGGCCGGGAGTACTTTCACCTAAAGCTAGGCCATCAATCATTTGAGTAGGTGTTAACCAATGATAAAAACCAACCGCGCCCTGATAAACATAAGGCAAAACAGCATAAGCACCACCGAATGTCAGCAGTGCAGCTTTTGTAAAAAACCAAGCAAGTTGAGTATAAGAATGACTCCATCCTAAAACTGCTGTTAAAGAAGCGAGTGGAATTGCCCATAAAAGTGCTGAAATTACCGCTATTTTGATTAGATGAGACCATTTAAAAATAGCATGTTCAGGTGTAGGGGTATCGTCATCAATAATGGCACGGCCATAAGATTTTTGACTGGACTGATGTGTATTGAGCATAAATAAATCAGGATACTTTTTACCGACCAGATAACCCGATATCGCTGCACATAAAACAATGAAAGGAAAAGGGATATTCAAAATAAATATTGCCAGAAAAGCCACAACCGCAATCGCCCATAAGAATTTATTCTTTAATGATCGACTACCAATACGATAAGTGGCGTGAAATACAATGGCGGCAACCGCGGGCTTAATCCCGTAAAACAGACCTGCAATGATGGGAACATTGCCATATTTCACATAGACCCAAGACAGTCCAATCAGGATAAAAAGCGAAGGTAGAACAAAGAAAACCCCTGCAATGATGCCACCTTTGGTTTTATGCATTAACCAGCCAATATAAGTGGCAAGTTGTTGAGCTTCGGGGCCAGGTAAGAGCATGCAATAATTCAATGCATGCATAAAACGCTGTTCTGAAATCCACTTTTTTTCTTCAACCAACTCTTGGTGCATAACCGCGATTTGCCCAGCAGGGCCGCCAAAGCTAATAAATCCAAGTTTTAACCAAAATTTGAAGGCTTGCCAAAAGCTGATAGATTCAATTTCTGTTTGATCTGCTAAAGATGGCTTATTATTCATGTTAAATTCCTTTGAAAGTCTGCATATAAGCCATCAAAAATATGGTTTGAAAGATAAAGTAATTGGTCATCATTTGTGATTGTGCTTCTGAGCCCTTGTAAAATCTTTTCAATGCCTAGGGCTTCGGCAGGCTCATTTCCTCCAACATCTAAAAAATGCACAATTTCAGCGATTTTATTTAACGCAGGATTTTGTAATTCAAAGCTATGTATTAAGACTTCAAAGCTGACTAGATTATTCACATGGGTAAATTGGGCATGATCAAAATCAAAACCTAAGGCATCCTTGGGACAATCATTGGGGTGCTCTAACCAAATAAACTTTGCCTGAGGGTCTACAAATTTTTGAATGATCCATGCAGATGCCAAACGGTCAACCCAAGGACGCTTTCTGGTTGCCCAGATTTTATTTTGAAAATCTTGCTTGAATAGGACGTCTAATGGCTGCTCAAAATTATTGGGTTCATCGTATTCACCTAACCGAGCAATGGCATGTTCTAATCGGGTGAGTTCATTTAATGTTTTGCTTTGATGCGTATTGGGGAAAAAATCAATTTCTATCAGTGAATTGAGGTTTTTTCTTAATTTTCGAATCTGTTTCAGATGTTCTTTTTTCTTGTTTTCCTCAAGATTATTTTGTATTTGTAAAATCTCGGTTCTCAGTTCTTCATATTCTCCAGTCCTGTCAAAAATTTGGGCAAGGTCTAAATTTTCAGGAGCTTCGGTCTGAAAGATATAGGCATGACCATGTTCATTGAGATGATCATGAACAACGGATTGGAATTTTTCAGAATGTATTGCTGGTAATAGGTAAACACCATCTCTTAAAGTTGCTGCACCATTTGACTTTAATGAACGCCAAATTCGCATTCTTGCGGTTGTGCTTTGACTGGGAAGTGATGAGATAAGTAATACTAATTTCATGTTATAAACTCAACATATTTTGTTTAATTTATAACAATTTTACAGGATTGAAAAATGGTTTTTCTTGAATAAGAATATGTGCAAAAGCCATAAAAAATTTATCTAGATAAGGCTTTGTTTGAATTGCATACCATTCATATAGTACAGCTAGTATGAAATGAATATCTAAGCGCTAACAGGAAATATCTTTTTGATCAAATAACCAAGCACAGAATCTAAGTTACTGATTTTAGTTACAGGGTTTATTTACTGGGTTTAATGATTGCTTTCTGGTTAAGCATACTTTTTTAGAGCAGGATTTTTTGTCTTTTTAATCTTTCATGCTGCTATTGGAGATGAAGCAAAATATGAAGTCTTATTAAAACAAATATTTCAGCTATTTTTTGTTGAACTGTTTCATTAATTCGTGTCGGTCACTCAAGCATTTTGGTCATGATCGTACTTTTTAAAACGCCTGTACATGCGTATAGATGAAGTAATATTTAGCACTAGGGCAACATTATTTCCATTAAAATTCTTTGAATATGCACTTATATGGAACAGACTTACATAAAAAATCTATTAATTTCTTATAAAGCATTGTTTTTTATGTCTAAGAAATTTTAACACCACTCTAATGATAAAATTATAGGCTTATCAATTTTATGATTCGCATATCATGCAGAATAAAGTGAGTAAGCCGGCAGTACCAGCATTGACACTGGCTGCACTAGGAGTGGTATTCGGTGACATCGGAACGAGTCCTTTATATGCATTAAAAGAGAGCTTTCATGCAACGCGTGGATTACCTATTAATGAAATTAATGTTTTAGGCATTCTGTCTTTAATTTTTTGGACTATCACGTTAATTGTTTCAATTAAATATGTATTGGTCATCATGAGAGCTGACAACAATGGTGAAGGGGGAATTATGGCTTTATTGGCGTTAAATCTTCGCCAAAAAGGTCTCTCTCCTCGAAAGAAATTTATAATAATTATCTTAGGTTTTGTGGGAGCTTCTTTATTTTTTGGGGACGGAATCATTACCCCTGCAATTTCTGTACTTTCAGCAGTAGAAGGTCTTTCCATTGCAACACCAGCTTTTGATCGCTTCATTATTCCAATCAGTATTGGAATTTTAGTCGCACTTTTTGCTGTTCAAAGACATGGTTCTGCAGTCATGGGGAAATTTTTTGGTCCTATAACTTTAATATGGTTTCTCTCCATTGGGGCTATAGGTATCAGCAGTATTATTCAAAGTCCGTTTGTGCTCGCATTACTTAGTCCACATTGGGCCTTTTTGTTTGTAGTGAATAATCCTTTTATTTCATTTTTTGTGATGGGAGCAGTCGTTCTAACGGTTACAGGTGGAGAAGCTTTGTATGCTGATATGGGGCATTTTGGAATTTTGCCTATTCGATTAGGTTGGTTTTTAATCGTTTTACCTTGTTTAATCCTGAATTATGCTGGACAAGGCGCATTACTGTTACGAGACCCAAGCGCAATCGCCAACCCATTTTACTTACTTTTACCCTCAGCTCTTCTCTATCCGATGATTATTCTTGCAACAGCGGCCGCAGTAATCGCGTCTCAAGCTTTAATCAGCGGTGTATTTTCTATGGCGAAACAAGCCATTCAATTGGGATATTTACCTCGCCTAACAATTTTGCATACCTCTGATTCAGAAATTGGGCAGATTTATATACCTTTACTGAATTGGCTTTTATTTATTTCTATTACAATCTTAGTCTTAATATTTGAGAATAGTAGCAGTCTAGCAGGCGCATACGGCTTAGCAGTGACAGTCACTATGTTCTGTGACACGTTATTAGTTGCTTTTCTTGCTTACAGTTATTGGAAATGGCAAACATGGAAAGTATTACTTTTCATTATTCCTTTTGTCTTTATCGACCTTATTTTACTGAGTTCTAATCTGCTCAAGGTCTTTATTGGCGGTTGGGTGCCTGTATTTATTGCGATTATCGTTTTTACCTTAATGATGACTTGGAAAAAAGGCAAAGAAATTCTTCAAGCAAAATTGCAGAAGGATACGCTTGCTTTGAATACTTTTATTCAATATATGGGTGATACAACTCAAAATATTAGCGGAAATGCAGTCTTTTTAACGGGAACACCACAAGTCGTACCTCATGCTCTGCTACATAATTTAAAACACAATAAGGTTCTTCATGAACGTAACTTATTGGTAACCATAAATATTATGGAAATTCCTTATGTCGATTCGGAAAATAGGATTGAGACAGAAGTACTGGATAAAGGCTTTTATAGAATACGTTTAAATTATGGTTTTAAAGAAGAACCTGATGTACCTAAAGCACTAGAGAAAGCCTTCGATACATTAGGAATTGAATATAATTTAATGGATATAAGTTTCTTTGTGTCTAGAGAAAGGCTGATTCCAAGCATGTCAAATAAGATGTCCAATTGGCGTGAGAAGCTATTTGTGACTATGCAAAAAAATACCAGCCCTGTGAGTGATTTTTATAAAATCCCTTCGAACAGAGTCGTCGAATTAGGCAGCCAGATTGAAATTTAAAAAAAATTAATCTTAAAAAAACACCTTCTATGAAGGTGTTTTTTTATTTCACATAAAACTTTTTATTCTAGGGACATACGATATTCAATTACACCTGGTTTTTCAGCAATCCAGTCATACAGTTTTTGGGCAGTATGGTTGATTTCCTGCGTATGCCAATATAAACGTGTACATTGCTGAGCAATGGCTTGCTTCTGTACATATTCAATTAGGCATTTACCAATTTGCTGCCCACGAACTTCAGGCGATACATATAAATCTTCCAGATAACAAAAATTTTGTTCTGCCCAAGTTGAGCGGTGAATAACATAATGTACAAAACCTAAGACTTTTTCATTCTGTCTAGCAACAGCACAATACACGGGTTCAGCTTCATCAAAAAAGCGTTGCCAAGTGGTTTGAGTAACGATATTAGCTAAATTGACTTTATAAAAATCTTGATAGGCTAACCAATAGGGTATCCATTGCTGATAATCCTGTTGCTGGACTGGAATAACCTGAATTTCATGATTGTGCATTATGATACTCCCATCATCTTTACTGTTTGAAATGTAGATGATCAGAGCATAATGTTGATATGGTACTCTTATAAGATACAGTTTTAATATTTTTAAGCGTACCAGTTTTGTAGCAAATTCTATGTCTGAGATTAGGAAGTGGTATTTTTCCTGAATTTTCCATTGAGAATAACATAAGAAATTAGTCCTAAAACCAGTCCCCAGAATGCTCCACCAATCCCAAATAAAGTGATATTCGCAGCAGTAGCAACAAAGGTAATGAGTGCAGCTTCACGGCTATGACTGTCACTCATGGTATTGGCCAGACTGCCAGCAATTGTGCCTAATAAAGCAAGCCCCGCCAAAGTACTGATAAATGCTGCTGGAAATGCTGCAAATACAACAGCCAATGTCACACCAAAAATACCCACCAGTATATAAAACAGACCTGCCGCAATACCTGCAATCCAGCGTTTTGAGGGGTCTTCATGAGATTCTTTACCTGTACAGATTGCAGCAGTGATGGCGGCAAGATTAAATGCATGCGAGCCGAAAGGTGCCATTAGGAATGAGCCTAGAGCTGTCACAATAAGAATAGGTTTTGCATCGGTTTTGAAGCCATCATTTTTAAGTATGAGTAAACCAGGCATGTATTGACCAGTTAACGTAATTAAAAATAAAGGTAAGGCAACACTTAATGCTGCATTGATTGAAAAAGTTGGTTTTGTAAAAATCGGGGCGGTTAATTCAAGTTCAAATCCAGAAAAATCAATACGTGACTGAAAGATTAGAAAAATAAATCCAATGCTTAGAACACTAACAATTGCATATCTTGCTGAGAAGCGTT
Source organism: Acinetobacter sp. ANC 4973 (assembly GCF_002135275.1). NCBI lineage: Bacteria > Pseudomonadati > Pseudomonadota > Gammaproteobacteria > Moraxellales > Moraxellaceae > Acinetobacter > Acinetobacter sp. ANC 4973. The sequence continues at coordinate 18,224 of NZ_NEGM01000010.1, read as the reverse complement.
TGGTAACGAGATAAACAAAAAATAATGAAATGGCTAAAAGTGGATCAATAGTCATATTGGAAAAGGCAGCAATACCAAATTGTAATAAGATGCCCGCCAATAAACCTGACGCAATACTGATCGGAATGAGGCGTATCAGTTTTTCAAAATATCCTGTAATGCCCAGTATCATAAATGCGACTGCGGAGAGTAAATAAGCTCCAATTGCTTCTGCATACGGAACAGTGACAAGCGCCGTGATTAGAAAAGCCGCAGCTGGAGTTGACCATGCAGTAATAATGGGTTCGCGGGTATACCAACTTAATAATATCCCTGTGATTCCCACACCGATGGAAATAGACCAGATCCATGAGGCGGTTAGTGCTGGATTTAATCCTGCCATCTGTGCGGCTTGAAAGATTAAAATAAAAGTACCGCCATAATTAACAATGACTGATATTAAGCCTGCCATAACTGGGGGGAAAAAATCATGGAAATGACGCTTAAAAGACATAAGTCTAGCCCCTAAAATGCTTTAGAAATGAAAGCACAAAGTGTATTTTTAATTATGGTATTGTCATAAGATACACTTTTGATATTTTTTAAAGTACCAGTCTTACAATGGCAACTTCATCTTCTGCTTATTTTCCCCATTTAATTTTGCCAAAAGGACAAATTAAGGACGGTTTATATTGTGTCTTACGTGATGCGATTTTAGAGGGTCGCTTATCTGGTGGAACAAAACTGCCTTCAAGCCGTGCTTTGGCAGAAATGATGTCAATTTCCCGTAATTCTGTATTGGCAGCTTTAGATCGCTTATTGGATGAAGGTTATTTATTGACTAAACCAAGCTCAGGCACATATGTCGCAGCTGTGATACCAGATCAGCTCATTCATATACAACAAGATTTAAATCAGCCAGCGTATATCCCTACACAAACATTAAATATCAATCCGCATATTGCCAGTTTATTGCCACATTGGCAGAAGTCATCGTTGTCATCGAGCCAAGAGAGAAAAATATTTCATGTGGGCGTTGGATGTGTTGATTTGTTTCCACACCAGCTTTGGGGAAAGTTATTGAGTCGTGCTTGGCGACAATCCTATTATCAATTAGGGCAGTTCCATGACCCACGCGGTTATTTACCCTTGCGTCAGGCAATTTGTAAATATGTACGTTCAACACGAGGGCTGAATTTTACGGAAGATCAGATTCTTATTGTAAATGGTACACAGCAAGCGATTCATCTCGCGGCTTATGCTTTGTTACAGCCACAAGAGCAGGTGTGTCTGGATGAACCTGGTTATGATTCAGCTTTAAATATTTTTCGTAGTTTTGGTATTCATGTACACGCTATTAATAGTGATGATGAAGGAATGAAAATTTCTGAGATTATTGAAAACTATCCAGAAAGCAAACTTATTTATACTGCGCCGTCACATCAATTTCCACTTGGTGGAACATTAAGTTTAGCTCGGCGTTTAGCTTTGTTAGAGTGGGCCGCGCAACAGCAAAAATGGATTTTTGAAGATGACTATAATAGTGAATTCCGTTATGGAACACATCCAATTCAAGCTTTACAGGGATTAGATCAACAACAACGGGTTATTTATTCAGGTACTTTTTCTAAAATGATGTTTCCTGAATTTAGATTGGGTTTTATGGTTGTGCCTGAAGCACTCATTGATGTGTTTAGTCTGGCAAAATATCATACCGATGTTCGTAGTTCATATTTAGAACAGGTAGCACTGGCTTTATTTATACAGGAAGGGCACTATGCCCGACATGTTCGCAAAGTCAGAAAAGCTTGTTATGAACGCCAACTGGTTTTGATTGAAGCGATTGCGCAACATCTTCCAGATGTATTAACTGTTCAACCCACAGATTCGGGGATACATGTGGTGTGTTGGCTAAATGATTCATGGACAGAGCAGAACTTTATTGCTCAATGCGCAAAAGTGGATTTAGCAGTACAGCCATTATCCCGATATTGTCAGATTAAATCTCAAAAAACAGCCGTACTTTTTGGTTATGCTGCACATACACCTGATGAAATTAGAACAAATATTGCAAAGTTAGCATGGCTCATTAAGGGGTAACTCGGTATAGTCATAATATTGTAAATCTTATTTTTAGGTTTACGATAATTCCAAGTGTTTGATCATGTGATCTTTTCAATCGAAAGTTTCAGAAATCGTGTTCATCGTCTATCAAAGCCATCTCTTTCGAGATTTACCTTGTTACTAGCGGATAGTTGATCTCATTACATTTTGCCTTGATTAAAGCTTGTCAAAGCAGATCGTTTATTTATTCGATTAATTAATGCTTGATTGTAGGTTGATCAGTTGACAGTACAATAAATTTTAGATGCTAGCTTATTCGTTTGAAAATTATATTACTAAATAAGCCTTCAAGATAAGTTTGTGCAACAAAACCACACCGCACTCATTGAGATAGCCATATCGGGATAATTTTTTAAATTTTAGATATGTTGTAGAAACGCTTGTTCAATCTGAGAAAATTGTGAATACTCGTGCCCACAAAATTCAGGCTGTAAGATTATCTTTTGGGGTTAGGCAACTATTGTGAAAACGTATCCATTTTCTCGTTTACAAAAAGCATTACTGGCAGTTGGTTCATTTTCTTGTCTTGAGCTAAGTCCAGTATTGGCACATGCTGAAGTCGAAAATAATACACAACGACTCGCAACGATCACAGTAAAAGCTCAAGCAGCAGAAACTGCTTATTATCAACCAAAAGTGAATTTATCAGGGTTTACTCAACAAAACCTTGCAGAAATTCCAGCATCCATCAGCACAGTCACAGCCGAACTTATGGCAGATCAACATGCGAAAACACTCGCCGATGTGGTTAAAAATGATGCCGCAGTCGGTGATGGCTATGCGCCAATTGGTTACTATTCAAACTTTGTCATGCGCGGCTTTGCTTTAAATTTAGGATCAAGTTATTTGCTAAATGGCAACTTACTTCGTGGTGAGCAAAATGTGGCGCTTGAAAACAAAGAACAAGTCGAAATTTTAAAAGGCATTAGTGCCATTCAAAGTGGCATGTCGACGCCAGGCGGTGTGGTCAATTATGTCAGCAAACGTCCCAAAGATATTCGCTCTATAAGTGTTGAAGCCGACAGTCATGGTGGCAATCGTGTAGCAACTGACCTTGGTGGCTGGTTAGGGGACGATCAGCAGCTTGGCTATCGCGTGAATTTGGCGCATGAAGAAATCCATCCTTATGTTGAGCATGCTGATGGAAAACGTTCGTTCGGTTCTTTGGCTTTGGACTGGAAAATTTCGGATCGTTCAAAATTAGAATTTGATCTTGAATCACAGCGTCAACAACAGCGCTCAGTACCCGGTTATCAGTTGCTTGGTGGTAAAACTGTACCCACTGGTGTTGAATGGGATCGTTTGCTGGGTTATCAAAACTGGAGCAACCCTGTAACCAATGCCAGCCTAAATGCCAGCCTAAAATATAGCTATCAAATCAATAACAACTGGACTACGAACCTGTCAGCTTCACAAAGCCGTGTAGTTGTGGATGACTATTCATCCTTTGCATATACCTTCGACCAAAATGGTAACTATGACATTTATGATTTCCGTAGCCCTGATGATAGCTATCTGACTAATCAATTTAAAACAGGCTTAAATGGTAAATTCAACACTGGAACATGGCAACATAACCTTAGCTTAGAGCTGTCACATGCTTACAAACGTCATGCACAGTATGATGCAATTAATGAATGGGTGGGTACAGGAAATATTGATCATGATCCGATCACCTACACACCTACGAACAAAGCTCTAGGTAATCATTACAAATCATTAGATAGTCAGCAAACAGCGCTAAACTTGCTCGACCAGATTGATTTTAATGATACTTGGTCAGTTTTGCTGGGTGGTAAGCTATTGCATTTGAATGAAAATGCCTATGCTGCGGATGGCAACAGCATTCGTGACACCGACTTCAATCGCTTCCTACCACAGCTTGCGTTGATGTATCAGCCTTGGCAGAACACTCATCTGTATGCTTCTTATGCCAAAGGTTTAAGTGATGGCAGTCAAGCACCGTGGTCTGCCTATGGTAATCCTGACAAAGGCATCGTAGGTAATGCCTTCGAAACTTTAGCACCAAGACATTCAACTCAATATGAGTTAGGTCTTAAACAACAGTGGCAAGGGCTGCTCTTTACTGCCGCTTTGTTTGACTTAACACAAGACCACCAATATACCAACTTAGATAATTACTATGTCACCGATGGCGAACAACACAACTTAGGTTTGGAATTGGGGTTGCAAGGTCGAATTGCTCAAAATCTAGAGATGACATCTACTTTGGCACTGACCCGTTCACGTTTGGAAGGTGTACAAGTAGATGAGTATAAAGGGCATCAAACTCAAAATGTGCCGACTGTCCGCTTTGCTAGCCATCTGTCTTATCAAATGCCTCAAGTCGAGGGCTTACGTTTACTGGCAGGCATGCAATATAGCAGTAGCAAATATGCCAATAAATCAGGCACAGTGAAAGTATCGGATTATACTGTGTTCGATGTAGGTGCAGCTTATAACTTTCATGCGTATGGTTCTGACAATATGCTTCGCTTTAACATTGACAACCTGTTCAATAAAAAATACTGGCGAGATGCAGGTAGCTTCTTTGGAGATGACTATTTATTCCTTGGTGTACCGCGTACAGCACAGCTGTCATGGACTGTGAACTTCTAATTTAATGCTGTAGTTGTGCTCCACAAGACTGTCTGAGTATTTAGCTCAGGCAGTTTTTATTTTACAGATACGTAAAGCCATAACAATTAAATTAAAGTAATAAAAATCAATATTTTAGTTAATAAGAAATTTCCTAAGTTTTTTGTCAAAAATTGAAATATAGATGACAAAATTATTGTCTTTTTTATTTAAAAAATAAAAAGTGACTCATTTATAAATAGCTTAAGTTTGCATCATTAAGGGGAGTTTTTTATGGATAAGTTTATTTACTCATAGGCAGTTAGAAAAAATTTGAAGAACAATAAATTATATAAATATTTATATTGGCATAATATTTGCTAAATATTCAATACTTTAAATATATCTGGATTTTAAACAATGTTAAAATTTAAGCTTCTCTCATTGGCTATAATGACGGCAACATCAGTTAACTTAACTCATGCTGAAGATTTTAAGGTTTTAAAACAAATTTCTGAGACTCCTACGCTTATCAAAAATGGTACATATAAAAATAATTATTATGTTCCTTCAACTCTTAATACAATTACATGGGGTTATTTGCCAAATAAAAACTCTAAACCAGTTTTAAACGTTGCTTCAGGAAGTGTTGTGACTTTTGATACTGTTTCACATGAAGGTTTACTTGAGGATCAAGGACGCGATGCAGAAAAATTTTTCAAATCCAAAGGGGTTAAATCTGAATTTATTTTAGATGAGGCAAAAACAATTACTCAATCTAAATTAAACCATGACTTTCATAAAGATGGCCCTCATATTGTTACAGGACCTATTGCTATTGATGGTGCTGAACCTGGCGATATTTTAAAAGTGGAAGTTATAAAAGTAGAACCTCGTGTGCCTTATGGGGTTATCTCAAACCGTCATGGTAAGGGTGCTTTAGTTGGAGAGTTTCCTAAAAAACAAGTCTTAGAAAATGCTTCTGCGGCACATCCTGAACGGTTTGGTAATGTATCTATTTTTACACCAATTGAAAAAAACACGAATGGTGAGTACGAAGGTGTTCTTAAAACAGAGTCAGGGAAATCTATTCGTTTTCCGCTTTATCCCTTTATGGGCATCATGGGGGTAGCTGCAAACACTTCTGAACCTGTACATTCAGTTCCGCCTGCAATGTATGGTGGAAATATTGATATTAATGAATTAGGAGCGGGTTCAACAGCTTATTACCCTGTACAAGTACCTGGAGCTCTTTTTTATACAGGCGATAGTCATTTCGCACAAGGTGATGGCGAAGTCGCTTTAACAGCACTAGAAGCATCTGCTCGAGCTACACTTAAATTTACGCTACTCAAGACAGGGAAGGATAAAATACCGGGTAAAGAAATCGTTCAACCTTTAGCAGAAAATGCTGAGTTTTGGATTACTCCTGGTTTAGATGAGGATTTGGATGAAGCGATGAGAAAGTCTACACGTGAAGCAATTCGATTCTTAAATAAAGAGTATGGTATTGATGAAGCAACGGCTTATGCTTATCTCAGTGCTGCTACAGATTTTGAAGTTTCCCAAGTCGTAGATAAAACGAAAGGAATTCACGCTAAAATTCGCAAGGCGGATTTTAAAGAATTTGAAGCGAAGTAATTTATAAATTTAGAACAGATTATTAGATTTATTACGATACTCAGCAACATGAATAAACTGTTATAGATTTATGTTGCTGAGCTGTAGCAACAATTGAGGTTCTGTTAGATTAGCGTTCTGGATATGCTATTTAACTTATATTCATCTAAGTTTAGTTTATAAATATATTGAATAAATTCATTATCTTTTTTTCCAGATAATAAAAATACAGTAACACTATAGTTTGGTTGCCGAAGAATCGGTAAAGGAAATCTCATTCAGGTATTAAAGCCGTACAGCCATCATTATGAAGGTCTATTTTTATACTATCCTCACAAAAATGTTTCACCATAGCGAATACCTTTTCCAAGTTCATTCTTCCATACCTTTGCTCGCTCAAACCAATTTTTGGTATCGTAATTCGCCGTCAATAAAATGGATATTGTAATTCTCTGCACAGCGAATATTTTTTTCCTACCGATCAGATATTCCTTTATTGGGTGAATATTGGAATTATAGAAAAAGATAGAAAGTTGATACTTGATTCTATTCGGATTTCCATAGCTTCACCTAAAGATGGGGTATACAGCTATTTGGATAAGCTTAAGAGGATGAACATAATGATATTTCCTCAGTTTAAGATGAAGTGTATTCATCACAAGAGCTCTTGGACTTCATAGCAAGTAACACCTATTGTTCCTAAACAGATGTTGAGCTATTTCAATTTTCCATGTTGTTGGTATCGAAGTTAAAATAAATAATAAGTATTTATTATCAATAGTTTAACTATATTTTTGATAAATCAATCTATCAAGGATAGCTATATCCAACTTTTCTACTTTTCATGCTTAATGAGTACCACAGAACACAAACAATGAATTTTACTCATCTTATTGTTAGATTAAATCATTTTTATTCATGTTCTATTTCAAGTATAAATTACTCCATACAGAAATTTTGCTTTTATTTTAAAAATTAGGGTAGCGGATCACCATGAGTAAAGAATTTGCATGTTCAATCAAACGCATTCGTTTCGATGAGAGCTATCAGCCAGCAGAAAGCACACGTTTGACGACTAACTTTGCCAACTTGGCTCGTGGTGAAAGCCGTGAACAGAACCTGCGTAATACGCTTCGAATGATTAACAATCGTTTTAATGCTTTAGCCGATTGTGATAATCCTAACGGTGATCGCTATACAATTGAAATTGATATTATTTCTGCAGATTTAGATATTGAGGGTAATGGTAAAACATTCCCTGTCATTGAAATGCTGAAAAGTACCATTACAGATCACAAAACAAATCAACGTATTGATGGCATGATTGGCAACAGTTTTTCTTCTTATGTACGTGATTATGACTTTAGCGTGGTGCTGCCAGCATATTTTCAAAATCAGCCTAAATCGAATGCACCAGAAAATTTTGGTGATTTACATGGCAAGCTTTATCAATATTTGGTGAATTCAGATGCATTTACAGCGGAATTTAAAAAATCGCCTGTGATTTGCTTAAGTGTTTCAACGACCAAAACGTATTACCGTACTGCCAATCTGCATCCTGTTTTAGGTGTTGAGTATAAGCAAGATGAATACTCACGTACAGATGACTATTTCCATAAAATGGGCTTGCAGGTTCGTTACTTTATGCCAAAAGGCAGCGCAGCACCTTTAGCATTCTATTTTGCGGGTGATTTGCTGCGTGATTACACCGATCTTGAATTGATCAGCGCAATCAGCACCATGGAAACGTTCCAAAAGGTTTATCGCCCTGAAATTTACAATGCAAATTCTTCAGCGGCGCAAGTGTATCAAGCAAGTCTGGAGTACCCAGATTATTCATTGACGCAAATTGTGTATGACCGTGTTGAGCGTGGCCAGTTAGCGGTAAAACAAGGTAAATGGACTGAAGAAAACTTCATTAAACCTTATCAAAATATTCTTGAGCAATGGGCTGCCAACTACGCTGTAGAGCGTAATGACGTTAAAACGAACGCTGCGTAATTCACCTAAAATAGAGATAGAAGATTAAAAATGGCAATTTTATTACCAACATCAACCGCTGGCAGCTTACCGAAACCGTCTTGGCTTGCAGAGCCTGAAAAACTTTGGTCACCTTGGAAACTAGAAGGTGATGCATTAATCGAAGCAAAGCAAGATGCGCTACGTTTATCTTTGCAAGAACAAGTGCACGCAGGGATTGATATTGTCAGTGATGGCGAACAAACTCGTCAGCATTTTGTCACCACATTTATTGAACATCTGGATGGCGTTGATTTTGAGAAACGTGAAACAGTGCGAATTCGTAATCGTTATGATGCGAGTGTACCTTCAGTGGTTGGTGCGGTGAGCCGTCAAAAACCTGTTTTTGTTGAAGATGCCAAATTTTTACGTAGCCAAACCAATCAACCGATTAAATGGGCGCTGCCTGGCCCGATGACTATGATTGACACACTGTATGACGGTCACTATAAAAGTCGTGAAAAACTGGCTTGGGAATTTGCCAAGATTCTGAATCAAGAAGCGCGTGAGTTAGAAGCTGCGGGCGTGGATATTATTCAGTTCGATGAACCTGCATTTAATGTGTTCTTTGATGAAGTGAATGATTGGGGTGTTGCAACGCTTGAGCGAGCACTTGAAGGTTTGAAGTGTGAAACAGCGGTTCATATTTGCTATGGCTATGGCATCAAAGCCAATACAGATTGGAAAAAGACGTTAGGCTCAGAATGGCGCCAATACGAAGAAGCATTTCCTAAACTGCAACAATCTAAAATTGATATCATCTCACTCGAATGTCAAAACTCTCGTGTGCCAATGGATCTGATTGAACTGATTCGTGGTAAAAAAGTCATGGTTGGTGCAATTGATGTGGCAACCAATACCGTTGAAACGCCAGAAGAAGTGGCTGATACCTTACGCAAAGCACTTCAGTTTGTAGATGCCGATAAGCTTTATCCATCGACCAACTGTGGTATGGCGCCTTTAGCTCGTGAAGTGGCAAGAGGCAAACTCAATGCTTTAAGTGCTGGCGCGGAAATTGTTCGTAAAGAGCTCTCGAACAACTAATCACTGACTGAGTGATGTGTGCAGGGTTAGCTGTTTCGGCTTGATTGGATTTGATATTCAATGGCCAAACGCTAACCCTAAGCTCAATCAAGATTAAGTGTTCTACTCAGAACTCGCTCAGATTAGAACTCATTCAGATGCTATGCCAGTGTAACGAAATTACGCGGTATAGCGAAGTATAAAAAAAAGATACGGTGCAATTTAGGAACAAAGTGATGATTCAAGCAACAGACTTTAAAAATGCAATGTCTTTGTTAACAAGTGCGGTCAATGTTGTTACCACAGCAGGGGTGTCTGGTCGTTATGGATTCACTGCATCTGCCGTATGTAGTGTCACGGATACACCACCGACATTATTGGTTTGTATGAATAAAGCATCTCGGTCACATGAACATTTTATAGAAAATAAAATTTTAACTGTAAATGTTTTAGGCGCAGATCATCAGCATATTTCTAACGTATTTGCATCTAAAATGAGTTCAGAAGAGCGTTTTGAATATGGCCGTTGGACAGAATTAGAAACTGGCGCACCCGTTTTAGAGGATGCTTTGGTGAGTTTTGATTGTGAGATTGAACAAATTCAAGAAGTCGGAACGCATAGTATTTTCATGTGCCGTGTTGCCGCGATTCAGCGCAGTGAACAGGATCAAAGTTTAGTTTATTTTAATCGCGCTTATCATCATGTCGGGCAAGTTGAAATCGCCTAAAGTCATTTTTCAATTCATATCAATTCTTAAGCAAGTAAATATATCGTGGAATTAATTATTTTCTTAGCCATAGGCGCATTAGCTGGATTTACCGCTGGGCTCTTTGGTGTTGGTGGTGGGCTTATCATCGTACCACTTTTATATGTGGTCTTTACGCAAATGGGTTATGACCCTGAAGTTGTGATGCATTTAGCTTTAGGTACTTCATTAGCGACCATTATTGTGACATCGATAAGTTCATTGATGGCGCATCATAAAAATGGAGCTGTATTGTGGTCGGTATTTAAAAATTTAGCACCGGGTTTGGTTTTGGGTGCATTTTTGGGGGCTGGTGTTGCTGGATTATTATCGAGTGCTAAGTTGCAGTTAATTATTGGCTTATTTGCAATTTGGGTTGCATATAAGATGTTTGATGGTGCAAAAAAGGCAGTAGATCAGAATAAAGTACTTCCACCAGTGACTAAACAAGTATTTGCAGGTACTGGGATAGGAGTGGCTTCTGCAATTTTTGGGATTGGAGGAGGGAGTTTAACAGTACCTTACCTAAACCATTATGGCGTGGTCATGCAAAAAGCTGTTGGAACATCGGCAGCATGTGGTTTGCCAATTGCAGTCGCTGGTGCGCTAGGCTTTATATTTTTTGGGGTACAAGACAAGGTTTTGGTCTCAAACAGTATTGGCTATGTTCATATTTATGCTTTTTTTGGTATAAGCTCAATGAGTTTTTTTACAGCGAAGTTAGGTGCTAAAGTGGCACATGCATTATCACCAATAGTGCTTAAAAAATGTTTTGCCGCATTGTTATTTATCGTAGGATGCTTTTTCCTTTTTAAAGGAATACGTTGAAATATATTAAGTTAATTCCTCTGATAAAAGCCCATTAAATATGGGCTTTTATACTGTTGATTGTAGCATTTAAGAAATCGGTAGATGTAACATCCAAATTTTATAGCGATAAAATTCAATAATTTATATATCGAATAAATATTTAACAAATTAATAGCAATCTATACTCACCCTCATTTTCAGCAGGTGCTCTATGAACACAGGGCAAAACCTGTTGTGTTGGATGATCTACCGCCAGCCGCCAAAGATGCCCTGAGCCTAAATTCACAGGTTTTGCATTGGGTTTAGGTTGATAATGCAAATCAAAAAAATAGTCTTCTAGGAAGGCTTCAAATTCAGTTTCTGGGCCATCATGTAGTTCTTTGAGCTTTTCTCTGATCTCGGGAATCAAAATCTTTTGCTCAACTTGAGCATTGGGCAGAATATCACTTGCAGCACCATGGTAGGTACATAGAAAAGTATCTGTTTTGATGGGTGAGCGATCAATGTGAAACGAATATACATCTGTTGAAATAAAATCTAGCTCATCATCCCGTTCGTAACTTTTAAGTAAATTAAGCGAAGGGGATGCTCCAAAATCAGTTAAGAGCTGTATATCTTTTAAGATAATTTCCCGTGCAAAATGACCATTTTCTGAAAGTTGTAATACTAAAAGATCTTCAACAGAAACTTCTGTAATATTCTCTTTTAAGTGCAGTTTAGCCACAATCTCTTTAAAATCGCCAAGCAAACGTCTATACCAGCAAAGTGCATTCATATCTGCTTGAAAATTCGATTTTACAAGTTCAGAAAAAGTAGAAACTACACTAATTTGGGTGTTGTCAGAAAACGGGTTTTTCATAATCAGTAGTGGATCACGTGCTATTCATTAGAATACTTTAATTTAACATAGTTAGATTGTGCGATATTCAAGATCATTTCGCTAACGATTAGGATAGATCGTAGAATAGACAACTCATTATCTAGTTACTTAGGATATTCAGCAACGTGAATTATAATCGTAGATATTCACGTTGCTAAGCTATAGCTGCAAACAGTGTTGCGTAAAAAAGCCTTAATTTCAATTAAATAAAACCCAACTCGTTGCGCTTGCTGAATCAAAAAAAGTTGTTTGAGATCATCTTCACTGTATTCACGATAGCTATTAGATTATCAATATGAAGTAGCTGAACCTGATCTATAACCTTAGTATCAATACAACCTAAGTTTGATCCTGTTTCAGCTACTTATTTAGATAAAGCTATTTCCTTTATTCATGTTCTTTACGAAGACTCAATGAAAGCTCATCCCAACGTTGTATCGCTGCGTCCATCGCTTGCGTTTTGACATGACCAAAACCTCGTACATCTGCTGGTAATTTAGCGATTTTCTCAGCAACAGATAAGTCATAATTTTCAGGTGCAGAACTAATGTCTTTGACAAATGCGATATAACGGTCACGCCAAGCATATTCTTTTTGACGTTCTTGCTGTAAAGCAAATGGATCAAGAAAAGTTTCTCTAAGCCACTGTAGGCGAGCAAGAATCATCATTGGAATACGCATCCAATATCCGAAAGCACGTTTGCGTATGATGCCATGAGCACCCAAAGCAGGAGGGGCTAAGTGATAAGTTAAACGGAGACCTTTACCAAACTGCGTTTCAATCGATTGTTTAAAGCTCTTTCCTGTGAGTAAGCGCGCAACTTCGTATTCATCTTTATACGCCATGACTCGATAGAGCTGTGTAGCAATTGTTCCAGCGAGTTCGTCTGGCAATACATTGGCAGCTTGCTCCACAAGTGTTCGATACTGAGTTGCATAATCTTGATTCCAATACTCTGCCAGACGCGCCGAACGATCTTCAACGAGTTCAGCCAACGTGGTTGGTTTACGCGTTGTTGGTATGGTTGCAATAATGCGTTTTGGTAAGTCAGGGTCACTCATCAGATGACAGCCGATACGGAAAGCCTCAAGGTTTTTTTCAGCAGCAGTGCCATTCAGACGAATTGCCTCCTCAATACTTTCACGCTTCAACGGAATTTGACCTGATTGCCAAGCCATACCAAGTAATATCTGATTTGCAAAGATCGCATCCCCCAGCACTTGTGTGGCAATACGTGTTGCAGGTAAAGATGTGAGTTTTCCTTGTGTAGTTCGACCACGAAGTCGATGAATCAAATCTGTAATTGGCGCATACCAATCACGAGACTCAAGGAAATCAGAAGTAGGGGAACCATCTTCATTGACGATGACAACAGCATCAGCTTTTAAACGAGAAAGTGCTGCATTACTGCCTGCAACAATCGCATCGGCACCGATTAAAAGATCACATTGACCCGCAGGGATTTTGGTTGCCGAGATTTGATCATCTTCTGTCGCGAGTTGTATGTAGGAATAAACCGTACCACCTTTTTGAGCCAGTCCAGCCATATCCATGATACGTGCAGCTTTACCCTCCAAATGAGCAGCCATTCCAAGTAAAGCACCTGCTGTAACCACACCTGTACCACCAACACCACCGACCATGATACGGATAGGATGTTGATCCAGTTCAGGAATGATTGGCTTTTCTGGCCAGCCAGCGTCTATACCTTCGAATATTTCTGGGCGTTTCGTATCGCGGGTATGGACAGTCACAAAACTTGGACAGAAACCCTCAACACAAGAGAAGTCTTTGTTACAACTGCTTTGATTAATTTGACGTTTCGTTCCTAACGCTGTTTCAACGGGTTCAATCGATAAACAGTTCGATTTTTTAGAACAGTCACCGCAACCTTCACAAATTTCACTATTGATAAAAACTCGCTCTGCAATATCTGGATAAGCATTGCGTTTACGACGACGACGTTTTTCACTGGCACAGGTTTGAACATAAATTAAAGCCGTAACGCCAGAAATCTCACGTAATTTGCGTTGCACATCATCCAGCTCATTTCTGTGGTAAATCTCGACGTGAGGAGCAATCCCTTCTTCTGCATGAATCAACTCAGGTTCATCAGTGACAATGACTTGTTTCGTGATTCCTTCAGCATCCAGTTGTCGTGTTAACTGTGCCACACTGAGATGACCATCGACATGTTGTCCACCCGTCATTGCAACTGCGTCGTTATACAGAATTTTGTAGGTCATATTGATTTTTGCAGCGATCGCTTGGCGTATTGCAAGATAACCTGAATGGAAATACGTTCCATCGCCTAGATTGGCAAAAATATGCTTTTCATTGGTGAAATGAGAAGCGCCAGCCCAACTCACACCTTCACCACCCATTTGCGAGAATGTTTCTGTACCACGATCCAGTGAGACTGCAATAAAATGACAACCGATCCCACCTAATGCACGACTACCTTCGGGTAATGCTGTTGATGAGTTGTGAGGGCAGCCGCTACAAAAGAAAGGTTTGCGTTCTGCAATATCAAGAACACGCCGTGACGCTTGCTCTGCTTTTTCTAACAACTCAACTCTATTTTGAATTTGTGTTTTTAAGCTTTCTGGAAGATCTAATTTTAAGAATCGAGCTGCCAACATTTTTGCAATAGGTTCAGGTTGGAACTCATAGTGACCAATCAAAGGCGCTTCATCACTAGATGTACTCCATTCACCTTTTCCATCACAAGCTTTACCAATGACGCGAGGGCGTTTGTCATCTGGAAGTGCATAGAGTTCATCTTTAATTTGTGCTTCAAGGATAGGGCGTTTTTCTTCTACAACGATCAATTCTTCTAAACCTTCGGCAAATTCACGAAGACCTTGCGGCTCTAAGGGCCAAATTAAAGCAACTTGATATATTCGAAGTCCTAACTGTTGGGCTGTTTCGCCTTCAATTCCTAGAATACGTAACGCTTCAATTGTATCTAAATAACCTTTACCACTTGCTGCAATACCAATACGAGCATCAGGACAATGCCATGTCACCTGATTCAGTTCATTTTCACGTGCATAAGCCAATACAGCGGGTAAGCGATATTTATAAAGACGTTCTTCTTGTTGAATACCATGATCAGGCCAACGGATGTGGACACCATCTTCAGGCATTTGAACATTTTTGGGTAAAACAGGAGTGACTCGATCTAAATCCACATGCACAGAAGCAGAGGTTTCAACAATTTCACTGACTAGCTTCATCGAAGTCCATACACCCGCAAAGCGTGACATTGCGACTGCATGAGTACCTAAATCCAGAATTTGTTGTATTGAGGTCGGGTAAAAAATTGGAATGCCACAACCGATCATAACGTGTTCTGACTGGTGTGGAATACTTGAAGATTTACAAGAGTGGTCATCACCAAAGAAGGCAACCACGCCACCTAACTCTGATGTTCCTGCAAGATTGGCATGACGGAGAACATCTCCTGAACGATCTACACCAGGGCCTTTGCCATACCACCAAGCGGTCACACCATCATATTTACCTTGACCTGCGAGATTGGCTTGTTGAGTACCCCAAATTGCAGTAGCAGCGAGATCTTCATTTACGCCAGGTTGAAAAACAACATGATGGTCTTTGAGTATGCCTTCAACTTGCCAGAGAAAATTATCATAATTTCCGACAGGGGAACCACGATAACCAGAAATAAAACCAGCAGTATGATAACCGTTTAAAGTATCCCGCCGTGTTTGCGCGAGTGGTAAACGCACCATTGCCTGAATACCTGTCATGTAAGCAGTACCGTCATCACTTAAATATTTATCTTCAAGTGATACATCCTTGGTTGGAATCTTATTTGGCGTAAATTTTGTCGCGATATTCATTTATGTCTCCTTAGAATTTTGTAGTTCGAGCTACTTTCTTATTTCAACATCCGGTTGAATATTTGGAGTAAATGACATACTTAGATAAAGATTGATCAGTTCATTTAAGGCATTAGAACGGTTCAATGTATGTACATTAATGTCATTGTGGTTGATCCAGACTGGTGCAACAATGCGTAAATTAGAAAAAGATATTTACGTTATGCGCAAAAATCTTGATGGTGGATTACTACATGCAATGCATGCTTTCCTAAAAGTCATTGATAGTGGAAGTTTTACGGCTGCCGCAGAGCAAATGGAACTGACAACAGCGCAAGTGTCCCGACTCATTAGCGAGTTAGAAGGGCGCTTAGGAACAAAATTACTACAACGATCTACAAGACAGCATGCGTTGACCGATATTGGTGCAACTTATGCAGAGCAATGCCGTCAAGTACTCGCAATGGTGGGAGAGGCCGAAGCTCAAGCCATGGGAATGGCAAGCAAACCGCAGGGCAGATTACGTGTTTTAAGTATGGCTAGTTTTGGTCATCATTATGTGTCTCCGATGCTGGCCGAGTTCTGTCAAACCTATCCAGAGCTTACGGTTGAATACCGTACTTCGCAGAATGTACCAGACCTTTTAGGTAAAGGAATTGACGTAAGTTTATATCTAACGGAATCTTTGGCGGACTCAAGATTTGTTGCTCGTCGAGTTGGGACAATATTTTCATTACTTTGCGCATCACCAGCCTATTTAGAAAAATATGGCGAACCGAAATCATTAGATGATCTACAAAAACACGCATGTTTAAGATTGGTGAATCCATCTATTACACCGCAATGGCATCTCGTAAGTGAAAATAGTTGTTCGTATCAAATCGATATTACAGGGCCATTGATTGCAGATACACCAGAACTATTACTGGACATGGTGCAGCAAGATATGGGCATCGCATTACTTCCAACCTTTGCTGTGATTGAGGCTGTACGTACTGGACGATTACGTCGCGTCTTAGCAGATTGGAGATCACCTGATATTGGTGTTTATACCTTACTACCATCACGTCATTTTATTGATGCTAAAACAAGAGCATGGTTAACGTGGGTTGAGCATCATATTTCGCCTAAAATTCAGAGTGATACAGACTATTTTTTATAATCCCAATTCGCTATTAAGATCATTAAGGAAAACATTAAATAAAAAAGTAGATTTACCACGAACCACGAACCACGAACCACGAACCACAGTCCATAGATAAGATGTCGGTAAAGATTGATGAACAGACACATATACAAAACAGTCAGTATGATAGATCAAAGGGAGTTTTAACCAAGGCTGATTATGTGTACATGCGCGATCTGCTGGAGACAGTGTTAGAGCAACTGCAAAATTCAGAATTAAATAACGATATAGAAATAGATCAGCTCAAACAGTTTTTTATAAAATTAGATTATCATGTTGATCGCATGAGATAGCGCGTAGATTTCGGCATAACGTATATTATGTTCATTAGCTCACTCAACATCATAAATAAACTTGTTCAAATTCATGATGTTGAGCTGAGACTACAGTCGAACTATAGTAGGTCGCAGTCTTGGATATTCTATTTATCTTATGTTCACCTAGAATCTAGTTCACAATTAAATTTATGTTTAATAAGCAATAAATTTAATTACTTAGAGCACTAAAGTGATAAATTATAAAATATTTGGTTCATGAACCTGGCTATGAATACATATTTTCCTACTAAAAAGGTCTTAAGAATAGACTAAGTTTGTCTAGGAGAGTGGTGGCAGTCCACCACTAATTAAAAGGTGTCTACAAAATCGGTGGCTATTCAATAAGTGTAGTTTACTATTTGGTATAAAATATTATGCTGAGACTAGGGTCTTGATAGCTACGATTTCTGTTTGGCTTTTTGGCGTAAGACATACAAATATAAGCTTTCTACTTTTTCACGTGCCCATGGTGTGGTACGTAAGAATCGCAATGATGATTTAATACTTGGATCTATGCAAAAACATCTAATTTCAATTTTACGATTTAAGCCTTCAAAGCCACCGTAGTAATCCAATAATTCATCCAAAATGTCAGCAAGTTTTTTGCCGTGTAAAGGGTCATTGGAGGTGTTCATAATAGATCAACCATATTTTGGGAGGCCATTATTATAACCTGAGCTAGTTAGAAAATGAGAGGGTTGGAATTTAAACGTAATTAACATAGAAAATTACAGCTTATCTTCTTATTTACAACAGTGCTGATGCATAAAATATTTCAAATAATTAATAATTCAAAGAAAGCTTTTTAATATATGCTACCGTTAAAAAGCTACAAGAAAACGGCCTCTTTCAGGTGCACTCTATTTAACATAATATACATTATACGAAATTATGTATTATAAGCCTTTGATACTAAACAGCTTTTTGAATTGTTGGTGACTTTTCAAGATTATCTTGAATAACTAACTGACCAGTTCCATTTGTCCGCCACCAAATTTGTTTTGACTTAGTTAGACCTTCCTTAATTTCAATTGAAATAACTTTGCCTTTGGCTTGCTGATACGTTGGAATTAAATATTGATGATCTTTAGAAATAG